>JAGBYS010000002.1 GCA_017628675.1 Tidjanibacter sp. | reverse complement strand
TACCTTTGTATTTTGTGCGCCGAGCAAAAGCGCTTTGCTGGGAAGGTGTCACAAGGGTTGAATACAAACAGCTTAAAAACATACCAATATGAAACTCAAATCGCTATTTAGCATTTTGGTGGCGGCTTCGGTGTCGCTGCTGGCACTCCTTTTTGTGCAGTGCACCCCTGCTCAGGATTTCGCCCTGGGCAACAGTTCCGCGGTAATCCCACTCACTCTCAAGAAGGGCACTACCGCCCACTTCCTCACGGACTACTATCCCCAGTGGGAGGGTGCTACCAATCTTACAACCGACGATGAGCGACTCCAGATTGTGTCCACTGCCGACAACTGGTCGGAGTTTGAGGTTACGACCCAGAGCGATGTGCTCATCTCGACCATCGATGTATGGCACGACGAGTCGAAGCTCTCCATTGTTGTGCTCGGCGGCTCACGCGACACCGAGGGTAGCTTTATGTCCTCCACCAAGGCAAAGGGTGGTGTTGTCACCATCGTTGCTACCAAGCCCGTAGTTGAGGCTGTGGCAATGTGGCAGAACATCAAGCTGGGCGATGTGAAGATTGATGGCAACACTATTGAGGTTGCCATCCCCGCCGAGGCTAAAGGTTATGAGCGTTCGGCACTGCGCGTCTTTGCTGCCTCCGAGTCGGGCCGTTTCAACGATGTGCTCCTCCCCTTGGAGAAGGGCAAGGTGGTGGTTGACTCGAAGGATATCCGCCGTCAGGATTTCCACTCGCAGATTCTCTACTCACTGATGATTGACCGCTTCAAGAACGGCACCACCGAGAACGACTGGAAGCTGAACTCGCCCGAGGTGTTGGACAAGGTCGACTACCAGGGTGGCGACATCGTGGGTATCACCCAGAAGATTGAGGACGGTTTCTTCACCGACCTTGGCATTACGACCATCTGGATTTCGCCCATCACCCAGAACCCCTACGATGCGTGGGGCCAGAACCGCAACCCCGACACAAAGTTCTCGGGCTACCACGGCTATTGGCCCATCTTCAGCACCGTGGTGGATAAGCGTTTCGGCACCGACGAGGAGCTTCACACGATGCTTGCAGCGGCCCACGATGAGGAGATGAATGTGATTCTCGATTATGTAGCCAACCACCTCCACATCAACTCGCCCGTGCTGAAGGAGCACCCCGACTGGACCACCGACCTTATGTTGCCCGATGGTCGCAAGAATATCGGTCTGTGGGATGGCGAAACACGCCTTACCACCTGGTTCGATGAGCATATCCCCACCCTCGACACCCGCCGTGCGGAGGTGTGTGAGCCTATGACCGACTCGGCTCTCCATTGGCTGCGCACATTCGACTTCGATGGTTTCCGCCACGACGCTTGCAAACATATTCCTCTGAACTACTGGCGTATGCTCACCGGCAAGATGAAGTCCTCGATGCCCGACCGCGCCATCTGGCAGATTGGCGAGACCTACGGCGATGTGGAGCTCATCGGCTCCTATGTGAAGAGCGGTATGATCGACTCGCAGTTTGACTTTAACCTCTACCACACCTCGCGCGATGTTATCGTTGACGAGAGCCGTTCGATGCGCGATATCGCAAGGGTAGTGGAGGAGTCCGAGGCCGCCTATGGCTCCCACCACACAATGGGTAACATCACCGGCAACCACGACAAGCCCCGCTTCCTGTCGCTGGCAGGTGGCGATATGTCGCTCTGGTGCCCCGACGATAAGGCCGAGGGCTGGCACCGCAAGGTGGGCGTGGGCGACAACACCAAGGGCTATGCTCGCTTGTCGCTGCTGAAGGCCATCATCTCGACCGTTCCCGGTGTTCCTTGTGTATATCAGGGCGATGAGTATGGTATCCCCGGTGCCAACGACCCCGACAACCGCTATATGATGGAGTTCGAGGGCTACAACGAGTTCCAGCAGAGGGAGCTCGCTGCGACCAAGGCTCTGTTCAAGTATCGCCGCTCGTCGATGCCTCTGATGTATGGCGACTACCGTACGCTCCTTGCCAACGACGATGTCTTTGTCTTTGTGCGCCACTATATGGACCAGTGGGTGGTTGTTGCGCTGAATGTTCGCCCCGAGGCTCGCACCGTTGAGGTCGAGCTGCCCGAGATGGTGGGTGTGGAGAGCGCCCAGGTGGCTCTTGCGGCTGAGGGCGGCAAGGCTTCGCTTGCAGATGGCAAGCTCAGTGTTGAGATTCCTGCCTACGGATATGTTATTGTGAATGAGTAATCTAAACGCTAAATAAAAAACAGACTATGAAGAGATTTTTTGCTTTTGTCGCACTCGCTGCGACTCTGTTCGGTTGCTTTGGCTGCAACAACCAGCCCGCCGATAATTTCGACAAGTACAATTCGGTGGTCTATGAGCTCAATGTTCGCCAGGCTACCGAGGAGGGTACCTTCGCTGCTGCTGAGGAGTATCTGCCCGCTCTGAAGGAGATGGGTGTGGATATCGTATGGCTTATGCCCATCAGCCCCATCGGCGTAGAGGCTCGCAAGGGGTCGCTCGGCTCCTACTACTCCATCATCGACTACAAGGCCGTGAACCCCGAGTTCGGTACTATGGAGGACTTCGAGAGCTTCCTCGATGCTGCTCACGACATCGGCCTGAAGGTCATCATCGACTGGGTTGCCAACCACACCTCCAGGGATGCCAACTGGTGGAAAGAGGGCAAGAAGGATTGGTATGTGATGGACGAGAATACCGGCCTTCCCATCGTGGAGTACGACTGGACCGACATCGCCAAACTCAACTACAACAACCAGGATATGCGTGAGGCTATGCTCGACGCTCTGAAGTTCTGGATTGAGAAGGGCGTGGACGGCTACCGCTGCGATGTTGCAATGAATGTTCCCGGCGACTTCTGGAAGAGGGCTTGGGAGGAGGTTCGCAAGATCAATCCCGAGGTATACCTCCTTGCTGAGGGCGAGGAGACCTGGCTCCACGAGTCGGGCTTCGACGCTACCTATGCTTGGGAGCTCCACCACATCTTCAATGCTATGGCCAAGGGCGGTAGCGAGACCAAGAATGTGGCTGGCGACGGCACCATCAAGACCAACGCCAAGACCGTGAAGGACCTCAAGGAGTATATGGCACGCGACGACGAGAAGTACCCCGCACCCGCTATGCGCCTGATGTTCACCTCCAACCACGACGAGAACTCGTGGGCAGGCACCGAGTTTGAGCGTATGGGCGACGCCCACAAGGCTCTTGCTGCCCTCACCTTCGTTATGCCCAAGTCGCAGCCCCTGATCTACACCGGTCAGGAGATTGGTCTTAACCGCCGCTTGCAGTTCTTTGAGAAGGACTCCGTAGTGGAGCTCGTAGACCTGGAGTACGGCAAGGAGTACCGCGAGTTCTACAGCAAACTCTGCTCGTTCCGCCACGCCAATAAGGCTCTGGCTGCAGGCGAGAATGTGGCTCCCGTGCAGTTCGTTGAGGGCGTAGGCGAGAATGTGCTGGCCTTCACCCGCCAGAAGGAGGAGAACACCGTGCTGTGCCTCTTCAACTTCTCAGCTGAGCCCACCACCTTCACCTTCACTGAGGCTGAGGCAGGCGAGTGGATGTGTGCTTGTGGCGAGCCCCGAATCTTCTCGGCCGGCGACCAGATCGACTTCGCCGCTTGGGGCTATATGCTGCTTGCAAAATAGTCTATACCAATATTGTATATAAGGGTTTGCGCTCGGTAGGGTGCAAACCCTTTTTTGTTGCTTTTGTGGCGAAGGTTTTTTTGACAGATGTATGTCAATTGTTGGGCCTTGTGGTATTTTGTGGCCCAAAGGCGAGGGAGCAACGAGAAAATTTCATAACTTTGGGGGCCGAGGGACTCTAATGGCCTTGCGGAGAGTGATATGGAACAGCCGAAAATTGAGCGAGTGCTGCGTCTGATGAAGATGATGACGGGCAACAACAACTACACCGTGGAGGATATGGCCGAGCGACTTGGCACCTCCTACCGTTCGGTCTATCGCTACATCGACACCTTCAAGGAGGCGGGTTTTGTGGTGCAACGCAAGGAGGGGGGTATCTACCGACTCGGCAAGGAGAGCCGCTACTTCAAGGAGATTTCGCAGCTTATCCACTTCACCGACGAGGAGGCCTACATCGTAAATCAACTCATTGAGGGGCTCGACAACACCAATGTCATTAAGCAAAATCTGCGCAAGAAACTCACCTCGGTCTATAACTGCACCTCGCTTGCGGAGTGCGTCGTGGAGGGCAAGAACGCCGTGAATGTCAACCGCTTGGTGGAGGCCATCGGTGGGCGCAGGCAGGTAATCTTGAGGCGCTACGCATCCTCCCATACGGGTATTGTGCGTGATAGGCTCGTTGAGCCCTTTGGCTTTACCACGAACTATGTCCAGGTGTGGTGCTATGAGCCGGAGTCGGGCAAAAATAAACTCTTCAACACGGCCCGCATCGGCTCGGTGGAGGTTTTGGCAGAGGGGTGGCAGAGTGGGGCCGAACACCACGAGGGCTACATCGACATCTTCCGTATCACGGGCTTCGAGCAGCGCAGGGTGCAACTCGAACTCGGTATGATGGCCCACAATCTCCTGGTGGAGGAGTACCCACTCGCAACGCGCGACCTCACCCCAATTGACCAGGGGCATTGGCTCCTGGATACTGCGGTCTGCGACTATGCGGGCATCGGCCGCTTCACCCTGGGCCTTATGCACGACATCCGCATCCTCTCGCCCGACTTTGAGGAGTATATCAAAGGAAAAATCGAGGCGCTAAAAAATACGATTTATCACGAAGAAAAATAGCCATTGACAGAAGTTGTCAAAACAGCCCCTTACCTTTGTCCCGACAATGCAGCAAGAGCGTTGTCGGGACTTTTTTTGTATGGCCAAATGTCGGTGAGGATAGATGAGAGCGTGGTGACATCCTCTTCGGCTGAGGCGCAGATTAACAACCCATTAGCAAGTTTAACACTAAAATATCAGGATTTTATGATGGTTTTTATAAATCCAGAATTCGACCCCAAGACAAAGAAACAACTCAAGCGACTCCTCAATTTGATGTTTCTGTTTGTGGCTATCGTTATTATAGTTACATTATTTTCATTAGAGTACTAAATTAATTAAAAATCAATATATTATGAAAAAGTATGTAGTATTTATTTTAGGTTTCGTTTCGGGTGCAGCGGTTCTCTTTTTGGTATTGTTGATGGTGGCAGCAGGTATGAAGTCGAACTCCCACACGACCAAGATTCCCGGCCTCACACTCTTTGACCAGGCGGGCGAGGTTATGACAAGCCCCTCCTATGAGGTCCTGCAGGTGGTCGGTGGTGGCAATGCGTTGGCAAATGCTTCGAGTGGCCACGGCACCTATTTTGGTATGGTTGTGCTCTTCCTTGTTGACGAGGGTGTACACTACTACGACGACCAGATAATTGAGGTGCCACAGGGCAAGTTTGTGCGTCAGGTGGGCACCTATCAGTATCCAACTAAGGCGGGTAACTACAAGACCGTGCCCGCTGTTAAAATCTGCGACCGATAGCGCTATGGGAGTGATTTATAGAGTGCACTGCGAGAAGTGCGGTGTGGAGTTTGAGCACCAGGCGGGCGTGGGGTTTGTGTATGCGTGTGTGGGGTGTGGCGATGTGAGCGACGAGCGAGCCCCCTTCTTCTGCCCTGCGTGTAATCAGCGCTACAATCCTCAGGATAAGGATTTTATCTACAAACTGAAGGATGTGATTCTATGGGATTAGCCTCGTGGCCCACATATGACCACTTTCGCTCGTTCCTGCGGGCCGAAGGGTGCGAGGAGGCCTTCGATATCGCCTTCTACCGCTTCAACGCCTTCACGGCTCTGGACGAGAAACTGTGGGAGGCGGGTGAGCCCGAATATGTCTTGTGTCACGCCTTCGATTGGGCCGCCACCCCCGAGGGTAGGGAGTATTGGCGGGAGATAGACCACAGGTGGGGCAGATTTAATAACCCTAAATAGAGATGTTTGTGTTATGATATTGAAAGTGATTGTTGTTATCGGCCTTGTAATCAATGTGCTTTTGTATCTCACGGGGCATAGGAGTCTCTTCGATGACTACAAGTAGCGCGTGTTGCTCTCTGGGTTGAGAGCTATTTTGAGAGGTGGCGGGCGAAGAAGTCGGCCACCTCTTGTTGCATCTGGGTGCCGAAGTAGTGGGGCGAGGGGTAGAGGCTGTAGTGGAACATCTCCTCGGCACCCTGGGATTGCCACACCAGAGCCATCTTTTCGTATGCCTCACGGACACCTGCGGGGAAGAGTTTATCCTCGGTGCCCGAGATGAAGAGTGCCGCACGGGGACAGGCGAGTGAGGCTATGTCGGGGTTGTCGAGCCAGCGACTCACCATAGGTATCTGCATTGAAAAGGCCGAGCCACCCTTGAGCTCGTTGTTGCCCGACTGCAGGAGCGCCTCGGAGGTGGCCATCCAGCACACCGAGGCCACGGCACGGACCTTGTCGCTCAGAGCGGCTGCCATCCACGCCCTGTGGCCACCCATAGAGTGACCATAGAGGCCTATGCGGTCGGCCACCACAAACTCCTGAGCCGCAAGGAAATCTATGCTACGGAGGTCGTCCCAGGTGATTATGCCCACGAGTGTGGTGCCCAACTTGAGGCAGTTGGAGGCCACAGCCTGCTGGGTGTCGTAGCGTGTCTGGCGTCCATCCTCACCCTCGCCACGGTTGCCCCACATTAGGGCGTCAATAGCGAGTACGACATAGCCCTGCGAGGCGAACCAGTCGCCCGTGAAGATGCCGTCGTAGTTTTTCTTGACCCACTCCTCGGCCTCGGCCACCACCTCGGGGCTTTCGGCTATGGGGCGGATCATCTTCTCCTTGCCGATGGAGAACTTGGCTCCGTGGTCGTGGAGCGCCACAAGGGCAGGGAAGGGGCCCTCGCCATCGGGCACCAGGAGGTAGGCCCTCACAAAGTTGTTGCGCGATATCTCAAACTCAATCTTGTGGGCGGTGTAGCCATCGCGCCTCTCGGAGGCCAGGGTGCGATAGGAGGTGGAGGTGGGCTCGGTGGGAGCCAGACCCATAAGCTCCACAATCTTCTCTCGGGCCGCCGTGCGCCACGCCTCGAAGTCGCCCTCACCACTCCAGGCCATAGGGAAAGAGGTCTGGGGCTGCCAGCCACGCGGCAACCTGTCCACGACCTCCTGGGCCGAGAGCGTCGCCACCGCCAACAGTGTGGCAATCACTATGGTAAATAGGCGCTTCATTGCTTTTTGTCTATCGTCTAAAGTCTAAGGTGTAACGCATGCAGACATCTCCCGGGCTTTGCCCACCCTTCCCTAAGTTAGGGGAGGGAAAGGGCCAAAAGGGCTAAAAGGGCCAAAAGAAATTCAAAATTCAAAATTATAAAGGGAATTTGAGTTTTTTTTGGAAACTCCCATCTCTCCCATTTCTCCCATTTTCAATTTTCAACTCTCAATTACAAAGTGTCCCTCGATGCTCTGGAGGAACTCCTGGCGGGTGCGGTCGTTGACCACAATGCCCGTGTCCTCCGCCTTGCCACTCTCGTCGTAGACAATGCCGAAGAAGAGATCCACGATGTCGAGCGACTTGCCACACTCGTTCACCAACTCCATACGGTCGTGGGGCAGGAGCACGGAGTAGATCAGGTGGTGGAGGTACTGATACTCGTCCATCATCTGGTCATAGATGAGTGGCTGCAGACGGTCGGGGAAGGTGAAGTAGTGGTAGAGGAACTGCGTCAGCTGGTTGGCAAACTCGCGTGCGAGCTTGTCGCCCTTTTCGATGTCGCCTGCGGTGTAGTAGGCGTCGATGTAGGCGAAGGACTGATAGCCGTGGGGGAGCTTCTCGAAGGGGAGCACCTCAATGCCACGGTCGAGCACCTGAAGCGCCCTCTGGGTGTCACCCTCCTTGATGAGGGCCTCGGCCAGACGGGCAAAGGCGCTGCGAGCCTGTATGGAGGTGAGGTTGTAGCGCGAGAAGTTATCGACATAGACATCGGGGTCGGCTACATTGCCATAGCGATAGACCTCCATAAGGTTGTGGTAGAGGTAGTCGGTGTCGATGCGACCCATCTCGGCAGCACTCTCCACGGGGGTCTTGATGGGCACCAGACGATAGGCGAAGCCGTCGTACTGGAGGTAGTCGCCAAGGCCCAGGTTGCTGAGCAGGTTGGGCTGCACGAAGTAGATAGGCCTCTTCCAGTCGAAGTTGGCAAGCATATCGAGAATCATAACCTCGGGTTTCTCGAGGGTCTGACCCTTGATGTCGAGTTCCAGGTGGTCGAGGATGAGGTGTGCATCCTCGGGCTTGACGATGCCTGCTGCCAGAACATTCTCCTTATCCACGGGCAGCGAGAGTTTGTGCTGAGGCATAAAGTCGAAGGTAAGACTTTCTGGGTCGTTCTCGTCCAGCAGGAGCTTGGTGTTGGGGTTCTCGCTCCTTACGACAGCCATCGCCTGTGCCAGATCCACACGGTAGTCCACGATGTCCTGAACGAAGATGTAGTCGAAGTTGCCAAACATATACTTGCTCTGAGGCATCGAGAAGGGCACGGGGTCGCTCTCGTTCAGACGGCGTTTCATCTGCTCGATGTACCAGCCGCCACCCAGATAGCTCTGGTTCATAATCCTCACATCGGGCCTTATGTTCTCGACCTCCTGATTGTACCACATAGGGTAGGAGTCGTTGTCGCCATAGTTGATGATGATGGAGTTGGGCAATACGGTCTGGAGGTAGTTGTAGCCCATATCGCGCATCACATAGCGGCCACTGCGGTCGTGGTCGTCCCAGTTCTCGGCACAGAGGATTGTGGGCACCGAGAGGGCCACCACAACGGCCACTACAGCGGGTGCCACCTCGCCCTTAGTGAGTACCTTGCGGGCCCACTCCACCAAGGCCAGTACGCCGAAGCCTATCCACATCGAGAAGGCATAGAAGGAGCCGGCATAGACATAATCCCTCTCACGGGGCTCACCGGGAGGCGAGTTGAAATAGACAACCAGCACTACGCCCATCATCAAGAAGAGCCACATCACCACCGAGAAGTAGCGGGGGTTGCGCGAGAGCTGCCAGAAGAGGCCCATAAGGCCCAGGAGTAGTGGCAGGAAGTAGTAGCGGTTGCGTGCCTTATTGTTGCGCATCTGGTCGGGCAGGCTGTCCTGTGGGCCCACCATAGCCTCGTCTATGGCCTTGATACCCGAGATCCAGTTGCCATCGGTCAGCTCGCCCACGGACTGATTGTCGCTCTGGCGACCCACGAAGTTCCAGAGGAAGTAGCGCCAGTACATAAAGTTGAGCTGATAGTTGAAGAAGTAACGCAGGTTCTCACCGAAGGTGGGCACCCAGAAACTCTCCCTGTCGTAGATTATGCGGCGACCCTTGACCTCACCCCACGACTCATAGCCCTTGATGTGTCTGTCCTGACTCGACCACATACGGGGGAAGAGCGACTTGAACTCGGCAGGGTAGTCATAGCCCGAGATGGTCCTCTCGCCCACATATTTGCCATCCTCACTCTTATAGTACTTGGTGCGATATTTGATGTCCGACACGGGGGCTGCATAGGAGGCACCCGAGATGATGGGTTGCGCCTCATACTGCTCACGGTTCAGCAGATACAGGAGTGAGTATGGGTTGTCGGGGTTGTTGGAGTTCATCGGAGGGTTGGCCGAGGCGCGGATGATGACCGACGCATAGGAGGAGTAGCCGATGAGTATCACCGTGAGGGCCGTAAGGGCCAGGTTGGCAAGCCTCATACTGCGCCTCTGGGTCTGCCAGATGCCCAGGCCGAGTGCCACAAAGAGAACAATCACATAGATTGCAAAGCCCACATTCACGGGCACACCTACCGAGTTGAGCATACGGTCAAACCAGGCACCAATCTGGGTGGTATAGGGGATGATGATACTGTTCAGAAAGAGAATCAGCACTCCGCTTATGGCCGTTGCCACAATGAGCCCTTTGGGGGTCACCTTGGGGGTCTTGCGGAAGTAGTAGACAAAGACCAGAGCGGGGATGGTCAGAAGGTTAAGGATGTGAACGCCAATGGAGAGGCCCATCATATAGGCAATGAAGATAAGCCAGCGCTCATTGCCCTTCTTGTCGGCGGCCTCCTCCCACTTGAGGATGGCCCACACAACCACCGCCGTCATCAGCGACGAGAGGGCATAGACCTCCGCCTCCACAGCCGAGAACCAAAATGTGTCCGTGAAGGCATAGGCCATTGCGCCCACAAAGCCGGCACCCATAATGGCGATAGTCTTGCCCAGCGAGGGCTCCTCCGAGCGGCCACACACCATCCTGCGAGAGATGTGAGTAATGGTCCAGAAGAGGAACATAATGGTTGCGGCAGCCGCCAGCGAGGACATAATGTTGACCATCAGGGCCACATTCTCCACATTGCCAAAGGAGAACTGGGTGAAGAAGTTGGCGAGCATCATAAACAGAGGTGCACCGGGAGGGTGACCAACCTCCATCTTGTAGGACGAGAGAATGAACTCGCCACAATCCCAGAAGCTTGCCGAGGGCTCGGTGGTGAGAATGTAGGCTATGGCCGAGAGAAGAAAAGTCGCCCAGCCAAGCAGGTTGTTGATTCTTTTATAGCTTTTCATAGATAAATAACTCTCTATTTGCACGAAATATTTTGCAAAGTTACGAAAATAATGAGTACTTTTACAACCTCAAATTAGACCAATCAGAGATTATGGCAACAAAATTAATGTTATACAATACTCTTTCGCGTACGAAAGAGCTCTTCAAACCCATCAATCCCGAGCACGTGGGAATGTATGTGTGTGGCCCCACCGTCTATGGCGATCCCCACCTGGGCCATACCCGCCCCGCCATCACCTTCGACCTGCTGTTCCGCTACCTGAAGGCTCAGGGCTTCAAGGTGCGCTATGTGCGCAATATCACAGATGTGGGCCACCTGGAGCACGACGCCGATGAGGGCGAGGACAAAATCACCAAGAAGGCAAGGCTCGAACAGCTTGAGCCTATGGAGGTTGCACAGTACTACACCAACCGCTACCACACCTTTATGGACAAACTCGGCGTTCTTCCCCCATCGATTGAGCCCCACGCCAGCGGCCACATCATTGAGCAGATTGCCCTGGTGGAGCGCATCCTCAAGGAGGGCTACGCCTACGAGAGCAACGGCTCCATCTACTTCGATGTGACCAAGTACAACGAGAAATACCACTACGGCAAACTCTCGGGCCGCAACCTCGACGATGTGCTTGTGGGCACCCGTGAGATCGACGGCCAGAGCGACAAGCGCAACTCCTACGACTTCGCCCTGTGGAAGAAGGCGCAGCCCGAGCACATTATGCGCTGGCCCTCGCCCTGGAGCGACGGTTTCCCCGGTTGGCACCTCGAGTGTACCGCAATGAGCACCAAGTATCTGGGTGAGCAGTTCGACATCCACGGTGGCGGTATGGACCTTATGTTCCCCCATCACGAGTGTGAGATTGCACAGTCGTGCGCCTCGCTCGGTCACGACTCGGCACGCTACTGGATCCACAACAATATGATCACCATCGGCGGTCAGAAGATGGGTAAGTCGCTCGGCAACTTCATCACCCTTGAGCAGCTCTTCACGGGCACCCACGACAAACTCGACCAGGCCTACTCGCCTATGACCGTGCGTTTCTTCATCCTCCAGGCACACTACCGTTCCACTCTCGACTTCTCCAACGAGGCACTCAAGGCCGCCGAGAAGGGCTACGATAGGCTTATGAAGGCTGTGGATGCGCTCGAGAAGATTAAACCCTCGGCCACCTCATCGGTGAAGGTCGAGGAACTGGCAACCCGTTGTGAGGATGCTATGAACGACGACCTCTCCTCGCCTATGGTCATCTCGGCCCTGTTCGACTGGGTGAGGATCATTAACTCCCTGGCCGACGGCAAGGAGAGCATCACCGCCGACGATTTGGCAGAGCTCAAGCGTGTGGTAAATCTCTATGTATTTGACATTCTTGGTCTTCGCAACGAGCGCAGCGAGGGTGCCGACGATAAGCTCGCACCCCTTATGGATATGATTCTCGAGATCCGTCGTACCGCCAAGGCCAACAAGGATTGGCCCACCGCCGACCTTATTCGCAACCGTCTGACCGAGATCGGCATCCGCGTAAAGGATAATAAGGACGGTAGTGTGGACTGGGAACAAGCGTAAAAAACGCATATAGCGGGTGACTGCTGCGTTGCACTGCGATAAACCACCTCCTCATTTACGCCTTGTAAACTGCGGAGGTGGTTTTCTTGTGCGCCTTGCATTCCCTCCGCTATCTGCGTTTTTTTGTTTCAAGGGAAAGCGGTTGAGTGAAACCTCCATCACTCGCTGCGACCGTTGTCGCCTGCGGGCTCGCTCCTTCGTTTGGTACAAAATTTCCCTCGCTATCTGCGTTTTTTTTGTCTAAAGTCTAAGGTCTAAAGTCTAACCGACCTAAGTCTTACGGATCTTACCTTACTGCGATCCCTCTCCTTACAGCCCCATAGCTCATTAAAGCCCCTAAAGACCTTAAGGACATTAATTTTCAATTTTCAATTTTCAATTCTCAATTCTTTGTCGTACCTTTGTGGCGTGGAAAGATTTGGCTGCTTGCAAACCACGCCGAAGTTCCAGGGGCGAACAGCGCTCGGGGCTCGGCAAAAATGTGCTAAAAAGCGATAGTCGGAGCATTCGCCCCCGACCTCTACATCCAAGAGCTAAAGCTATCCACCAATAAAAATTAGGAATTATTCACTGGGTTGTCGGATTGGGATTATAACTCTCAACTCTCAACTTTCAACTCTCAACTTAATTAAAAGGTATGGCTTTTTTGTTTACTTCCGAGTCGGTATCCGAGGGACATCCCGACAAGGTTTCCGACCAGATTTCGGACGCAATTCTTGATGAATTTTTGCGCAAGGACCCCACAAGCAAGGTCGCTTGCGAGACTCTCTGCACCACAGGTCTTGTGGTAGTGTCGGGCGAGGTGCGCTCGGACGCCTATGTGGACATCCAGGGCGTGGCACGCAGGGTTATCAACCAGATAGGTTACAACCGTAGCGAGCTGCAGTTCGACGGCAACTCGTGTGGTATTCTCTCTGCCATCCACGAGCAGTCGAGCGACATCAATCAGGGTGTCGAGCGCGAGGTGGAGGAGCAGCAGGGTGCCGGTGACCAGGGCATTATGTTTGGTTATGCCTGCACCGAGACTCGTGAGTTGATGCCCGCAACCCTCATCCTCTCGCACGTTATCCTCAAGGAGTTGGCCTCCATCCGTCGTGAGGGCGAGGTTATGCGCTACTTGCGCCCCGACTCGAAGAGCCAGGTGACCATCGAGTACGACGACAACGGCACCCCCCTGAGGGTCCACACCATCGTTGTGTCGACTCAGCACGACGACTTTGAGGATTGCCAGAGAATCATTGCCGACGATGTGCGCCACATCCTGATTCCTCGTGTGAAGTCCCGTCTGGAGAAGGCAGGTGACCACCTGGCCGACCTCATTGGCGACGACTATATCCTCTATGTTAACCCCACGGGCAAGTTCGTCATCGGTGGTCCTCACGGCGATACGGGCCTTACCGGTCGCAAGATTATCGTTGATACCTATGGTGGTCGTGGTGCCCACGGTGGTGGCGCTTTCTCGGGCAAGGACTCCTCGAAGGTGGACCGCTCGGCAGCCTATGCCGCACGCCACATCGCCAAGAATATGGTGGCCGCAGGTGTGGCCGAGAGGATGCTGGTGCAGGTGAGCTACGCCATTGGCGTGGCCGAGCCCATCAACATCTTCGTGGACACCTTCGGTACCTCGAAGGTAGGCGTGTCCGATGGAAGAATCGCCGAGATAGTATCCGAGATGTTCGACCTGCGCCCTGCAGCTATCGTGCGTCGCTTTGGCCTCACCAACCCCATCTTTGAGCCCACAGCCTCCTATGGCCACTTCGGCCGTAGGCCCTACACCGAGGAGATGGAGCTCACCAGGGGTGGCAAGACCATCCGCCAGCAGGTGAAGTTCTTCGCCTGGGAGGAGCTCGACGAGGTAGAGAGGCTCAAGGAGATTTTCAAGTTGGCTTAAACTATAACCTCCGAAGCAAAACAGTCGGTAGAATTACGACATTAGGTTACACGAAAAATTTTTGGTTCTGCTTTTTGTAAAAAGCGGAGAAAGGTATGGAAAAATTTATCATATCGAACGGTTGCGCACTGCGCATTGCCGACTCCAGAAAGGGTGAGAAGGCTATTATGTTTCTCCACGGCTACCTTGAGAGCCTGGATGTGTGGGAGGATTTCGCCGGCCTGCTCGACAAGGAGTACCGCACGGTGGCTATGGACCTGCCCGGTCACGGCATCTCGCAGGTTATGGGCCCCATCCACACTATGGACTTTCTGGCCGACACGGTTGTTGGTGTGCTCGACGAGCTGGAGATTGAGAAGGTGACCCTTGTGGGCCACTCTATGGGTGGCTATGTGGCGCTCCAGACCCTGCGTCGTCACCCCGAGCGCCTGGAGGGCATTGTGCTCCTGAGCTCGACGCCCAACCCCGACTCGCCCCAGAAGCTCCTCGACCGTGATAGGGAGATAGCCATGGTGGAGGGCGGACATAAGGATCTGCTCGCCTCGACGGCTGCCAAGAATGGCTTTGCCTCGGATAACCTCAAGAGGATGCAGGACGAGATCATCTTCCTCGAGGAGCAGGTGTTGGTTACCGAGCCCGAGGGCGTTGTGGCCCTGCTGAGGGGTATGAAGGAGAGGGAGGATAGCAACGAGCTGTTGCGCCAGAGCTCCCTGCCACAGCTCTTCATCCTGGGCAAGAAGGATAACTATATCCCCCTGGAGGTTGCCGAGCAGATGGTTGCCGACCACCCTCAGGCCGAGGTCGCCTGGCTCGAGAACTCGGGCCACCTGGGCTACTTCGAGGAGCCCGAGGCCTGTGCCCAGGCAATCAGGAAATTTATGGGTGCCGAAGCAGGAGAGTAGGTAGTAACACATAATGGTTATAGAGATACGCAGTATCTCCTAAAATTTTTTGCGGAGCTTTTTTATGAAAAAGCGACAAATAGGTAAAAACAAAAAGCTGCGAAAAAGGTATGAAGGTATATAAGTTTGGAGGAGCCTCGGTGAAGGAGGCGGCAGGAGTTAGAAATCTTGCAGAGATTGCGCGTGGCACGGAGGGAAGACTCTTCATCATTGTGTCGGCTATGGGTAAGACGACCAATGCGCTCGAGAGGGTTATGGAGAGCTTCTGGGAGGGCCGCACGGGTGAGGCTGTGGTGGCTATGCAGCAGGTTGTGGACTACCACGCCACAATTCTCGAGGGTCTGTGGGGTGAGCCCCACCTGCCCGAGAGGGTGCGTGGCCTCTATGAGGAGTTGGAGGAGATCATCACCCTCTCCAATCCCCAGAGCCGTAGCTATGAGGAGTGGTACGATAGGATTGTGAGCTTCGGTGAGCTCATCTCGACGACCATCGTGAGCGAGTATCTCAACTATGCGGGCATTGGTAGCCACCTGCTGGATATGAGGCGCATATTCCTCACCAGCAACCGCTTCCGCGACGCCAATATCGACATTGTAAGTTCCACACCTCGCCTCAAGAAGGCCGTGGAGTTGGCCCAGGAGAGGGTTGTTGTTGGCCAGGGCTTCATTGGTGCCACCGAGCAGGGTGCCACTACGACCATCGGTCGTGAGGGCTCCGACTACTCGGCTGCCGTTGCGGGCTACATCCTCGACGCCGAGAGCGTGTCTATCTGGAAGGATGTGGAGGGTATTCTCAATGGCGACCCCAAGCAGTTTGAGGATGTGAGCTACATCCCCGAGCTCACCTACCTCGACGCTATTGAGCTGGCCTACAGCGGTGCACAGATTATCCACCCCAAGACCATCAAGCCCCTTCAGAACAAACGCATACCTCTCTATGTGAAGTGCTTTGTGAACCCCTCGCTGCCCGGTAGTGTCATCAAGGCCGAGATCGATAGGCCCATCGATAAGCCCATCCTGATTCTCAAGAAGAACCAGATTCTGCTCTCCATCAAGCCCGAGGACTACTCCTTCATCCTGGAGGAGCGTATGGCCGAGATTTTCAAGATCCTGGAGAGCTATCGTGCCAAGGTGCATTTGGTGCAGAACTCGGCCATCAGTATGGCGCTCTGCATCGACTCTACCCGCTACCTCGACGAGATTGTCGAGGAGTTCCACAAGGCGGGCTTCACGGTGAAGTACAACAGCGATATGGAGCTGCTGACCATCCGTGGTTACCACAAGGAGCACCTGGTGCAGTATGCCGAGGCGGAGGGCGTCTATATGACCCAGCGCTCGCGCAAGGTACTCAGGATTATCCGTAAAACCAATGTAGAGTAGCAGAGTTATGGCTGTTTTGATTTATCGCTCGCTCCCTTCGACCAACACGGAGGTCAAGAAGCCCGGCTATCGCCACGGCGACGCAGTGATTGCCAAGGAGCAGACGGCAGGCCGTGGTCAGAGGGGCAATAGGTGGAGTAGCAACCCTGGTGAGAACCTCACCTTCTCGCTTGTGTGGGAGCCCACCTTCCTGGAGGCCAAGCGCCAGTTCCTCCTCTCGGAGGCGGTGGCTCTGGCCCTGACGGACACGCTGGGTGAGTACAACATAAAGGCCAAGATCAAGTGGACCAACGATATCTATGTGGGCCGCAAGAAGATTTGTGGCATCCTCATCGAGCACGACCTCGGCACCGACGGCCACCTTGCGCGCACGATTGTGGGCATCGGTCTGAATGTCAACCAGAAAGAGTTTGAGGAGTGGGTGCCAAATCCTACCTCTATGGCCACTCTGACGGGCGAGAGCTACGATGTTGGGGCTGTCTTCCAGAGGCTCTACGACGCACTCGAGGCACGATATAACCAGTTGCAGAGCGACCCCGCAGCCATCGAGCGCGACTACGACGCGCTGCTCTTCCGCAAAGGCGAGATGGCGACCTATGCGCTGCCTGGTGGCAAACGATTCGAGGGTGTCATCCTGGGAGTGAAGCCTTCGGGCGAGTTGCTTGTTGAGAGTCAGGGGATGGTTGTGCCCTATCTGTTCAAGGAGATTGAGTTTGTGATTTAGCGAGTG
>JAGBYS010000045.1 GCA_017628675.1 Tidjanibacter sp. | reverse complement strand
TCCGCACAGGAGTTTATGAAAGTTGGCGACCAGATTGAGGCAGTTATCCTCACCCTCGACCGCGAGGAGAGGAAGATGTCGCTCGGTATCAAGCAGCTCACCAACGATCCTTGGGAGGCTATCGAGGAGCGCTATGCTATCGGTTCGCGCCACACCGCAAAGGTTCGCAACTTCACCAACTTCGGTATCTTCGTTGAGCTCTCTGAGGGCATCGACGGTCTTGTACACATCAGCTACCTCTCGTGGACCAAGAAGATCAAACACCCCGCAGAGCTCACTCAGCTTGGCGCCGACATCGATGTAATCGTTCTCGGTATCGACAAGGAGAACCGTCGCCTCAGCCTTGGTCACAAGCAGCTCGAGGAGAACCCCTGGAACGAGTTCGAGGCTCAGTTCTCGATCGACTCGGTACACGAGGGTAAGGTTATCGAGGTGAACGACAAGGGTGCTGTTGTATCGCTGGCAGAGAATGTAGAGGGTTTTGCAGCTGCAAAACAGATCGTGAAAGAGGACGGCACCACCGCCAAAGTAGGTGATGTTCTTCCCTTCAAGGTTACCGAGTTCTCGAAAGTGACCAAGCACATCAGCCTTTCGCACACCCGCGTATACGAGGAGGTAAAACGCGCAGAGGAGAACGCCGCTAAAGCTGAGCGTCGTGCTGCTGCCGAGGCTACCAAGTCGACCGTGAAGAAGATCAACGCTCAGGTTGAGAAGACCACTCTTGGCGACCTGACCGACCTTGCAGAGCTGAAGGCTAAACTCGAGGCTGCTCAGGATAAGTAGTCGTCAGTTAGACACATAGAACAAACGAAAATCTCGGAGTCCCTTTAGGCTCCGAGATTTTTTTTGCCTTGCGCGGCGGTCAAATGGTGGCTAATTGTCAATTTGATTGTATCTTTGTAGTATGACATTCAGTGTAACCATACTTGGAGCGGCGAGTGCCAAGCCCTCCGCCACCCGTCATCAGAGTTCGCAGCTCGTGAATCACTGCGGGCAGTACTTCCTGATCGATGCGGGTGAGGGGGTGCAGAGCAGGCTCGTGAGGGTGGGGGTGAACCCTATGAGGCTCACGGCCATCTTCATCTCGCATCTCCACGGCGACCACATCTTCGGGCTCTTCCCGATGATCTCGACCCTCGGGCTTATGGGCCGCAAGCGCCCCTTGCACATCTACGCTCCCAACCCCTTTGGCGAGATTTTGGAGTACCACAAGCGCTACTTCGACAGCGAGCTGCCCTACGAGATCATCTGGCACGAGTTGCACACCACCGAGCACGAACTGCTCTTTGAGAACGGCGTGTTGGAGGTGTGGAGTGTGCCCCTGAGGCATAGGGTCCCCACGGCCGGCTTCCTCTTTAGGGAGAAACCCGCGGGGCTCAATGTCAAGAAGGAGGCCATCGAGCGCTACGACCTGGGTGTGGCGCAGATCACCTCTGCAAAGAGGGGCGAGGATGTGGCACTTGAGAGCGGCGAAGTGGTGCCCAATGCGGCGCTCACATACACCCCCTGGGAGCCCAGGAGCTATGCCTACCTGAGCGACACGAACTACTCGGGCAAGGCTGTGGGGCTAGTTAAGGGTGTCGATATGCTCTACCACGAGGCCACCTATGCGGCCGATATGCGCCGTGAGGCTAAGAGTAGGGGCCACGCTACGACCCACGATGCTGCCCGTGCGGCGGTGGAGAGCGGCGCAAAAAGGCTCCTTATCGGCCACTTCTCCTCGCGCTATAAGGACGAGGAGGCGCTGGTGGCGGAGTGCAGAGAGCTCTTTGCGGAGAGCTACATTGCCGAGGAGTATAAGTGCTTCGAGATTGAGATGAAAAAACTGTGATAAAGAGAGAATAGTAATGAAACGATACCTATTATTAATAATGTCGCTGCTGGTGTGTGCCACCTGCTGCCTCCAGGCCCAATCTTATGATGCCGAGAGCCGCCACGAGAGGCGTCGCTATGAGCAGATGAACCGTGCGGGCATCTGGGCTGTGGGTATGGGCATCGAGCCCGCTGTGGGTATGACCCACCCCGTGAGCTACATTTATGGCAATGGCCGTGAAGATGGTGTCGGCACCTTCGGCCTTAATCTGGAGGCGAGCTACTTTGTGGTCAATAACCTGAGCGTTGTGGCCTCGTTTGGCTTTGTGAGCAACTCCTGGGGACAGGTTATGAGGCTTAACTACCTCGACTCGTCCGAGACACTCTCGGCCCTGAAGGTGCGTCTGGGTGCTCGTTGGCATATAGGCCGCTGGTCGTTGGGTGGCGGTGCCGCCTGGGGTCGCAGTAACCTTAAGTATACCGTGGCCAATGTGGAGGAGGGTGGCGTCAATAGCCCCATCTATGGCGACGAGTCGTTCCGCGACAGCCGCCCCACGCTGGGCCTCTACTATGAGGGCCACTATATGGTCAATCCCTTCCTCAAGGTCGGCCTCTTCTATGAGCCCTCGCTCACCATCCTTGGCGCACGCTACAGCCACACTCTGGGCGCACGACTGACCATCTATCTTCCATTTATGGATGCCGTAGTATGCCGATAGAGTGACTCTAAAGGCGTATTTCTTCGTTGCCCTCGGCCTCGCAATCCTCATTTACTTTTAGTAAACTGCGGTTGCTCTGCTTTCGGGCGCCTTGAACTACATCCTTTATAGTCACTCTATTGCGCTCTACCCCGAAGGCGTATTTCGGCGTTACCCTCGGCCTCGCAATCCTCATTTTGCATA
>JAGBYS010000044.1 GCA_017628675.1 Tidjanibacter sp. | reverse complement strand
ATATAGAAAACGCCCGCACAACGAGGGACAAAAAAATCCCTATTGCGAGGTGGTTTCAAGGCTTGATTCGGATTCGACACCGGAGTTTACTGAAGGTAAATGAGGATGGCAAAGCCGAAGCGTAACACAGAAAACGCCCGCAAGAGGGATTTTTTCAGATGGTATCGATTGACAATGTAACAGTTAGCTTTGGTGGTTGGGATCTTTTCAAGGAGATCTCACTGCTGATAAACCCACGAGATAGGATTGGTCTGGTGGGCAAGAATGGTGCGGGCAAGACCACGCTCCTGAAGGTTATTATGGGTATGCAGCCCCCAACCTCGGGTGTCATCACAATGAGTGGCGACACCACGCTTGGCTATCTGCCACAGCAGATGAAGGTCCACGACACCACAACCCTCGTGGAGGAGACCGCCAAGGCCTTCGAGGAGGTCTTATTCCTCGAGAAAGAGATGGAGCGACTCACGGCCGAGATTGCCGCCCGTGAGGACTACGAGAGCGAGGAGTATGGCGAGCTGGTGCACCGCCTAAGTGAGGCCACCGAGCGCCACAACCTTCTGGGAGGCGAGAGCCGCGATGCGCAGATTGAGCGCACACTCCTGGGCCTGGGATTCAAGAGGGAGGACCTCACCAAGCCCACAAGCACCTTCAGTGGTGGTTGGAGGATGCGAATAGAGTTGGCGAAGTTGCTGCTGCGTCGCCCCTCCGTGTTCCTGCTTGACGAGCCCACAAACCACCTCGACATTGAGAGTATCCAGTGGCTCGAGGGCTACCTTAAGGAGTACCCGGGTGCCGTACTACTCATCTCCCACGACAGGGATTTTCTCGACAATGTAACCAATCGTACTGTGGAGCTGTTGTTGGGCAAGGTCTACGACTACAAGGTCCCCTACTCGCAGTATGTGCAGCTTCGCAAGGAGCGCCGTGAGGCACAAGTGGCCGCATATAACAACCAACAGAGGCTCATCGAAAAGACCGAAGAGTTCATTGAGAAGTTCCGATATAAACCCACCAAGAGCAACCAGGTTCAAAGCCGTGTGAAGCAGCTCGAGAGGCTCGAGAGGCTCGAGATCGACGAGGAGGACCTGAGCGCACTCAACCTCAAGTTCCCACCTGCACCCCGCAGCGGTCAGATTGTGGCCGAGATTAAGGAGGTGGGCAAACGATTTGACCAAAAGAGGGTCTTCTCGGGTGCCAACTTCACCATCGAGAAGGGTGATAGGATAGCCCTCGTGGGTCGCAACGGCGAGGGTAAGACCACCCTTGCACGCATCCTCATCGGCGAGTTGGAGCCCTCGGAGGGCAGCATCAAGAGGGGTGCTAATGTGAGTGTGGGCTACTATGCTCAGAATCAGGACGATTTGATGGACGGCGAGTTCACCGTCTATGACACCCTCGACAAGGTAGCCGTGGGCGACATCCGCACCAAGCTGCGCGACATCCTCGGAGCCTTCCTCTTCCGTGGCGAGGATGTGGACAAGAAGGTGAAGGTGCTCTCGGGTGGTGAGCGTTCGAGGCTTGCAATGGCCCGTATGATGCTCTCGCCCCACAACCTGCTCGTTCTCGACGAGCCCACCAACCATATGGATATGCGCTCGAAGGATATACTCAAGGAGGCGCTCCTCAAGTACGACGGAACACTTGTGGTCGTATCGCACGATAGGGAGTTCCTCGACGGATTGGTGGATAAGATATATGAGTTCCGCGACGGCGGCGTGAAGGAGTATCTGGGCGGTATCCGCTACTTCCTCGAGAAGCGTCACCTGGAGGATATGCGCCAGATTGAGGCCAAGGAGGCCACCGCCAAGGAACAGAAGAGCACAAGCGGCAAGGAGGACTATATGGCCAAGAAGGAGAACGAGCGCCTGATACGCAAGACCCAGCGCGCCATCGAGGAGTGTGAGAAGCGTGTGGAGGCTCTCGAGGCCGACCTGGCCGAGTGGGACACCAAACTCTCCGCACCCGAGGAGCACGGCATAGATCTCTCGGACAGCAAGGTCTTCGAGGACTACAACGCCCTCAAGCAGCGCCTTGCCTTCGAGGAGCACGAGTGGGAGAAGCTGTGCTACGAATTGGAGATTCTGCAAGAGAATTGACAATGGACAGTTGAAAATTGCCGTTAGACTTTAGACATTAGACTTTAGACAAAAAAAATATGGAGGAATTTTTGAAGGACAGGCGTGAGCGCAAGCCTCGCGCAGAGTATAGGCCCACCCAGGAGCCTCAGTATGTGGAGGCACGAGATCTGAACTGGGAGGAGCGCACCCGTGCACCCCGCCCCGCCGTGGAGCGCAAGCCCCGCAGGGAGGAGCCCCGCGAGAGGAGGGAGAAGAGTGGCGATGAGAACATCGTCTATGGTCTGAGGCCCGTGATTGAGGCCATCGAGACCGACAAGCAGATCGAGAAACTCTATGTGAAGAAGGGTGCCGAGGGTCAGCTTATGGCCGACCTGAAGGACCTCTGCTACCGCAGCCGCATCCGCTATCAGGAGGTGCCCGTGGAGAAGCTCAACCGCCTCACCAGGGGTAATCACCAGGGCGTGGTGGCCATCATCGCCCCCATCGCCTATGTAGAGCTGGAGGATATTCTGGACCGTATTCCCGACGACGAGAAGGCCCTGATTGTGGTGTTCGACGGCGTTACGGATGTGAGGAACTTCGGTGCCATTGCCCGCTCGGCAGAGTGTGCCGGTGCCCACGGACTCATCTGTCCCCTAAAGAACTCCGCACCCGTCAATGCCGACGCCATTCGCTCCTCGGCAGGTGCGCTGACACGCATCCCAGTACACCGTGCGGGCAGCATCCGCAACACGCTCAAAACCCTCTCGCAGCAGGGTATGCAGATTGTGGCTGCCACCGAGAAGGCCGACACCATACTCTTCGATGCGGACCTTACGAAGCCCACCGTTCTGGTTATGGGCAACGAGGAGACGGGCATCAGCAAGGAGGTGCTCAAGCTCTGCGACTGCAAGGCGGCAATCCCTATGGTGGGAGCCATCGAGAGCCTCAATGTGTCGGCAGCAGCGGCCGTTATGCTCTTCGAGAGCGTAAGGCAGCGCTTCTGCAAGGAGTAAGGGCAAGGGGTAAGAGCCAAGAGTATGGCAACTGCGGAGTATCAAATTGAGGTCATCCGAAGCCGTCGCGCAAGGCGCATCTCGCTGCGCATAACACGCCAGGGGGAGGTGAGACTCACGATTCCGTGGTGGAGTTCCAAACGCTCTGCCCTCGCCTGGGCCCAGGAGCGCCACGAGTGGATACTCTCCGCCCTCGAGAGGGTGCAGAAACGACAACAACTGCTCCCACCGCCCCGCACCGAGGCCGAGGTGGAGGCCCTTCGCAACAAGGCAAGAGAGATTCTTCCTCGGGTGCTCGATGAGTGTGCCGAGCGTACAGGACTCCGTTACAACCGCCTCACCATCCGCAAGACACACTCCAGATGGGGCAGCTGCACCAGGGAGGGCAACATATCCCTCTCGCTCTACCTTGCAGCCCTGCCGAAGGAGCTGATTGAGTTTGTCTGCATCCACGAGCTCTGCCACACTGTGCATCCCAACCACTCGGCCGAGTTCCACGCACTGGTGGATCACCACACCGAGGGCAGGGAAAAGGAGCTCCAAAGAAGGCTCAAAAATTATCTTCCGAGGTAGATTTTTTTTGATTTAGTGAAAAAAATCACTACCTTTGGGAAATGCGAAAGCGACTAAAACCTTATACACTATGATAATCCTAATGCACGAACCCACCGATGAGCTCTTTCTCGGTGTGATGCACCCCGATGCAGCACTCTTCTCGGACTACTTCGACATTGAGCTTGCTGCCAAAGAACACGCCGCCTACCGCGCCGCTCTGGAGCGCTTTGGCGCAAAGGTACTCACCGTCCGCCAGATCCTTCTGGAGGGCACCCTCGACAAGGAGGGACGCCCCGTGGAGGGTAAGGAACTCAACGAGCTGAGGGCCTTTGCTTCGCGCTTTCTGACCTACAATACCTCCAACATCCCCGATGAGGCAAAGGCGCAGGAGCGTTACAAAAAGATGATCATCGACCGAGCAAACCCCAAGGATCTGGTGAAGATGATTATGCTCCAGCCCGAGATTGTCCTCTCCTACACCGAGAGCAACACCGGCTTTGCGGCCACCTATATCCAGCGCCCCATTATGAACATCTTCTTTATGAGGGACCAGATGATCTCGACCGCCAAGGGTATTGTCATCGGCCGTATGAACTCCGCACAGCGACAGCTCGAGTGTGAGATTGCAGAGTTCTGCCTCAATAAGATTGGCTTCCCCCCAATCTACCACATCGAGGGCGAGAACGCCTACCTCGAGGGTGGCGACTTCCTCCCCTTCGGCGACTACGCCTTCATCGGTCAGGGTCTGCGCACCACACAGGAGGCTATCGACCAGCTTATGGAGCACGACCTGCTGGGCGCCAACAAGGTGGTCGTTGTGAAGGACATCTGGGACGAGCAGGAGCAGATGCACCTGGACACCTACTTCAACATCATCGACCGCGACCTGTGTACCCTCTCCGAGGCTCGCTATCTGGCAGCCAAGGGCGACTCGCAGTACCTGAAGATCGACATCTGGGAGCGTGAGGCTCCGGGCGAGCCCTACCGCAAGGCCTTCAACGACATCTCCTTTGTGGACTTCATTGAGGACGAGCTGAAGATGAAGGTCATCCCCATTCAGCGCAGCGACGAGCTCACCTACGCCAACAACTTCCTCAACCTGGCTCCTCGCAAGATTATGGCCGTGGCAGGTCAGTCTGTGGAGCTCCAGGAGGCCTTCAAGGCCAACTTCGTGGATGTCACCTGGGTGCCCCTCACCAACCTCACCAAGGGTTACGGCGCTGCCCACTGTATGACTCAGATTCTCGACGACGGCGATGTGCTGTTCTAAACAATAGAAAAAAGCTCCCAGGATTCTCTGGGAGCTTTTTTTATACCTAT
>JAGBYS010000001.1 GCA_017628675.1 Tidjanibacter sp. | reverse complement strand
GGGTGTGACGGCCCACAACCTGCCCTCGGACAAGGAGGTCAAGGAGGCTCTGAAGGTGCTGGGCGATGGCGAACGCTACAACCAGATACTCACCCTGCAGGACACCGCACGCAAATAACGCATCAAAACGGAGGAAGAGAGATGTCGGTGTTGGACACAATGTGGCGCAGAATCAAGGGCGTACCCTACAAAAAGAGGGTGCTGATAATCACCGTGGCTATGATTATCGGCTCCGCCTCGCTGCTCTTCACCACCCGTATGTCGCGTATGCTCCAGCAGAAGGAGATGAACGAGATGCGCCTCTGGTCCTACGCAATGGAGCGTATGGGCGAGAGCTACCACAACGACCCCATAGTCTTCCAAGTGGTTCACAACCAGAAGATACCCTTCATCCTCATCGACCAACACGGCCGTGTGGAGAAGTACCACCTACTGCCCGGAGAGATTGTCAACCACCCCGACCGCAGGATGAAACTCCTTATGAGGTTGTCGCGCCAGAACGCACCCATCGAGATTAACACACCCCACGGCCAGAGATACACACTCTTCTATGGCAACTCGGCACTGCTGGACTGGCTCATCTTCTTCCCCTATCTGCAGTTGGCTGTCGTGGCGGTGTTTGTCTTCTTCGCCTTCCTCACCTTCCGCACCTCCAAGCAGGATGAGCAGAACAGGGTGTGGATAGGTCTTGCCAAGGAGACAGCCCACCAATTGGGCACCCCCATATCGTCGCTTATGGGCTGGCTCGAGTACCTCAAGGCCCACGACATAGACCCCTCGGCCATCCAGGAGATTGGCAGCGACCTGCAACGCCTTGTGAAGGTTGCCGACCGCTTCGGCAAGATCGGCTCCGAGACATCGCTCACCCCCACCAATCTGGGCGAGGTTGTGGGCGACTGCGTGCTCTACTTCCGCACCCGCATACCCAAACGAGTGACCCTCAACTACAACGGCCTGGCCATCGCACCCATTATGGTGCAGATGAATGCCGCCCTGTTTGAGTGGGTCATCGAGAATATACTCAAGAATGCGCTCGATGCGCTCCAGGGCTTCGGCGACATCGATGTCCACCTGAGCGAGAGCGGCGAGTGGGCCCACATCGACATCAAAGACTCCGGCAAGGGTATCGCCAAGTCCAATTGGAAGAAGATTTTTGAGCCCGGCTTCACCACCAAGACTCGCGGCTGGGGCCTCGGTCTGTCGCTCAGCAAACGCATCGTCGAGGAGTACCACGGCGGCCACATAGCCGTTGTGGAGAGCGAGCTCGGCAAGGGCACAACCATCCGCATCGCCATCCGCAAGAGCGACGACTAACAATCTAACGCACCGACAATTAACTATGATAACGCACGATTCGACCACACTCCACACCTCCACCCCCATTGACACCCTTGTGGATGCTGCCACTTCGGCGGCGGCACAACCCGTGGCCATCGTGGAGGAGCAACTCGTGGCTGTGGAGAATACTATTGAAGGACTCTTTGGCCCCAGCGCAACGCTCGTGGAGCAGAGCAACCCCGAGGCTATGGAGCAGGTGGCACTCTCGGGCAACTGGGTGGTGGGAGCAACGCTTGTGGCCCTGTTCATCTACTACCTCTTTGTTCTGTTTGCCTACGGAGGCCACATAGGGCTTATGGGCAAGGTAATGCTGAGCAACAATCTTGGCATAAGAGTTGCGGATGAACTGAGCTACCTGTTTATGAGAGCCGTGCGCAATGCGGTGACGCTCGGCATTGTGGCCTGGTCGCTCATCTTCGTCAAGTGGATCGGGATGAGTGGCGAGGGCGAGATGGGCCAGGCTGTGTGGTTGCTGCCGATGACCATCCTTGTCTGCCTGGGCGTGGGCCTTGTGCAGCGTATGGCCTCCAACTTCATCTTCTCGCTGACCTTGCGCCGAGAAGTGCGTGAGGGAGTGAACATTATGGCCGACACGACAATGGCCCTTGCGGCCATAATCGTGACCCCTGTGTCACTACTGCTGGCCGTCAATATGGGCCAGAGCGTGGCGACTCTCAGTTGGGTGTGCCTTGTGACGGGCGCGGTGGCGATGACAATTTTTTGTATAAAAAGTTTAATACTCTTTATTGGGCAAAAAATTTCAATTTTACTTTGGTTTTTGTACCTTTGCACCGTCATTTTGATTCCCATCGGCGTCGTCATCACCCTCGTGGTAAGAAGCGGAGCCGCTTAATGTCGAACCAAAAACATCAAAGAGTTGAAAATTAATAAGATACTTATTTCGCAAGCCCAACCAGCGGTTATTGAAAAGTCACCCTACTTCAAGCTCTCGAGCAACAGCGATCTGGAACTCACCTTCCAGCCCTTTATGCGAATTGAGGGCGTCTCTCTCAAGGAGTTTCGTAGCCAACGAACAGAAATTCTCGACTATTCGGCAGTAATCTTCACCAGCCGTACCACCATCGACAACTTCTTCCGCATCTGTGAGGAGGCCCGTATCACCGTGCCCGAGACGATGAAGTACTTCTGCATAACCGAGGCTATTGCACTCTACCTCCAGAAATATATCGTCTATCGCAAGCGTAAGATCTTCTTTGCCGACGGCAAGTTCGACAGCTTTATGGAGATCATCCTCAAGCACAAGGACGAGCGTTTCATCCTCGCACTCTCCGAGCCCCACAACCCCGAGATTCCCCAGACCCTCGAGAAGTTGCACCTCAACTTCCGCCCCCTCGTGTTTGCCCACACCGTGAGCACCGACCTTAGCGGCCTGAACATCTCGGACTACGACATCCTGGTCTTCAACAGCCCCAACGAGATCTCCTCGCTGGTGAGCCAGTTTGGCAACGAGAACATCCCGATGATTGTGGTTCTGGGCGAGAATACCGCCAAGGCAGCCGTGGAGGCAGGCCTTCAGATCTATGGCAAGGCACCCGCACCCGGTATTCCCAATGTGGCCACAGCCGTGGAGTTGCTCGTCAAGAATGCGGCCGAGGGCAAGGAGCTCGAGCCCATTGAGTTCTGCCACAGCCACAAAGCAGAAAACTTCATCAAGGCACAGGAGGCCAAGCCCACCAAGCGCTCCCGAGCAAAGCGCAAGCCCGCCGAGGAGGCAGCCCCCGCCACTGTAGCAAAGAAGAGCACCAAATAGTAAGCATACAACTTGTGGGGAGCAGACATCATTGCTCCCCACACTTTATTATAACCCAACACAAGGATGAGCGAAGGACTCTACAGACTCACGAAGGCCGAGAGGCTCTGTGGCAAGGCTGCCAACGGACTCTTTGCAGGAAGCAAAAGCGGTTTTGCCTTCCCCTATCGCTACATCTACAAGACTCGCCCCGCCACCGAGGAGGACAAGGCGCAGGTGTCGGTGCTCTTTGTGGTGCCCAAGCGCAACATCAAGCGTGCCGTAGGTCGCAACCTCCTCAAGCGTCGCACTCGTGAGGCCTACCGTCTTCAGAAGACCAAGATTGTCGAGAAGGCTACCCAGAAGGGGCTCCACATCGACATCGGCCTGATTTACAGCACCAAAGAGATTCTTGACTTTAGCCCCATTAAAGATGCAGTCCGAGGGATTTTGGAGAAGATTTCGGGCAGGCTGTAGGTGGCTGCTGAGTGCCCCGTTTGTGGCCCTTGTGCGCCTCTACCAAGTTTGCATCTCGCCCCTGAAGCCCCACCCGACTTGCAGATTCACACCCACTTGTTCGCAGTATGCCATTGAGGCCCTCAGGAAGTATGGCCCACTGAAGGGCGGCTGGCTGGCCCTAAGGCGCATTCTGCGTTGTCACCCCTGGGGTGGCAGTGGCTACGACCCCGTACCATAGACACAAAAAAATAGTAACGGCACCTCCTTCTGGGGTGCCGTTACTGTTATCTTGCTATTTTATTTTGCCCGTTTCAATCTCTGAATCCAGGGAATTCGGCCCATAAACCAGACGATCACATAGCCCACGAGTGCGCCCAGAATCCAGCCGAGGAGCACCTGCGAGAGGAAGTGAACACCCAGATAGATGCGCGAATAGCCCACCAACACAACCCACAAGGGCATCCAGCGCCAGTAGCACTTCGAAGAGCGGAGTGCGCCGAGGCCAACGATGGTGAAGATGGAGATGGTGGTTGCCGAGTGGGCCGAGATGGTACCATAGCGGCCGTATATGCAGAGTTCCCCCTTGAGCGGGTTGAGCACATAGTGCAGGTACTCCTTCACGCCCTCCACACGGTTGGGGCGAAGCATCTGGAAGGTCTCCTTGAAGAAGTTACATATCTGGTCGCTGAGTCCCACACCAAGCACCACCGCCACAAAAACAACAAGCATATAGCGCCAGCCCCACTTGCGGGCCACAAACCACAGAAGGAGCAGGTAGAGTGGTAGCCAGGTGAACTTCTCGGAGGCGAACCACATAAAGCGGTCCAGGAGAACTCCGCCATCGAAGTTCAGAAAGAGGGTTGCGCTATGGTCAAGGCTCTGGATTGTCATCGTTTGGGAAGGTTTTGTGGGTGTAGGAATTTGGGGTTAGTCGTTATCGCGCGCGAAGCCCAGGTAGTAGAGCAGCGTTGCAATGGCACTCAGGGCCGCCACCAGGTAGGTGCGAGCCGCCCAGCGTAGCGATGTGCGGGCACCGCTCATCTGTGCAGGGGGCAGCGTGCCACTACTCTCGAGCCACACCAGCGCCCTCTCGGAGGCGTTATACTCCACCGGCAGGGTCACAATCGAGAAGAGAGCCGAGGCCGCAATGGTTGCAATGCCCACCCAGAAAATCACGGGCACACTCTCAATCAGAATGATACCCAGGATGATAATCCAAGTGGAGATATTCGAGGCGAACTGGATAATGGGCACCAGGGCCGAGCGCAACCTGAGGGGTGCGTAGCCGTAGGAGTGCTGCACAGCGTGGCCACACTCGTGGGCCGCCACAGCAGCCGCTGCAATCGAACAACTGCCATAGACGCTCTCCGAGAGATTCACAGTGCGGGTTGCGGGGTTGTAGTGGTCCGAGAGGTGACCTCGAGTCGAGACCACCTTCACATCCATAATGCCGTGGTCGCGCAACATACGCTCGGCAACCTCACGACCCGTGAGGCCGGCGCCAAAGGGCACTCGCGAATACTTCCTGAAGACCGACTGCAGTCGTGCCTGAACAATCATTCCCACAACGGCAATGACTATCATCAAAAGGTAAGAAAACTCTGTCATCTCTATTTAAGGTTATTGTTAAAGGTTGCCCACACTCACCCTACATAGGGGTGGCGTGGGCTACTCTACCCTAAGAACGCAAAACAGGGGTGCTCTATTATTCGAGGAACTTATAATAGGAGTCGGCCTGTGCGGTGGGCGTGAGGACAATCTCGCTGATGTTCACGTGGGCAGGCTGAGTGGCGGCCCACACGATAGCCTCGGCAACATCCTCACCCGTAAGGGGTTTCAGACCCTTGTAGACACCGTCGGCACGCTCCTTGTCGCCGTGGAACCTAACCACCGAGAACTCCGTTTCGACCATTCCGGGGCGAATCTCCGTCACACGGATGCGGTGGCGCAGCAGGTCGATGCGCATACCGTGGCTCAGGGCGTGTACGGCGTGCTTGGTGGCGCAATAGACATTGCCATTCTCATAGACCTGAGTGCCCGCTGTGGAGCCCAGGTTGATGATGTGGCCACCCTTGCCCCTGGCGATCATACGGTTGGATACCGCACGAGTGATGTACAAAAGGCCCTTGACATTGGTGTCGATCATAGCATTCCAGTCGGCCACATCGCCCTCATTCAGGTGCTCCAGACCGGAGGCAAGGCCTGCATTGTTCACGAGGATGTCGATGTCGGCAAACTTCTCGGGCAGCGCCTCGAGGGCGGCCTCACACATAGCCTTGTCCCTCACATCAAACGAGGCAACATAGACCTCGGCGCCATACTGCTCCTTGAGTTCGGCCTTCAGAGCGGCCAGACGCTCACTCCTGCGACCCGTTATAATCAATCGGAAGCCCTCCTCAGCGAAGGCTCGTGCGGTGGCCTCGCCAATACCCGAGGTTGCACCCGTTACTAAAACTACTCCTTTCATTGTTGTTCTTTGGTTATTTATGTGGTAAATATACCAATTTTTTTGTACTTTTGAGCCTCGAGAGGCATAAAAAGATGACAAAAGAGCGCGTTGACCTATTTTTGGCTCGGAGAATCTCCTCCGAGAAGGGACACCGAAGTGGTGCAATGATTGGCATTGCCCGCATTTCGGTGGCCATCTGCGTGGCTGTTATGTTGGTGGCCATTGCCGTCATCGGCGGCTTCAAGCAGGAGTTGCAGGCCAAACTCACGGGTATGGACTCCCACATAACCATCCACTCCATTAGGCAGAGTAGCGGCTCACAGGTGGAGCCCCTGGTGCGAGATGCCGCCTTTGAGCAAAGCATCGCCTCGCTCCCCAACTTCCACTCACTCTCGGCCTATGCGACCCACAGCGGCATTATGCGAGTGGGTGGCCAGATGGAGGGTGTGCACCTGAGGGGTGTGGAGCAGGGCTACGACTCTCTCTTTATGGCCTCCAACCTCACCGAGGGCCGACTCCCCGCCGTGGGCACCGCCGAGCGCAAGAAGGACCTTCTCATCTCGGCCACGCTGGCCAAGAAGCTCAACATCGAGGTGGGCGACAAGGTGGAGTTCATCTTCAGCTCCCCCTCAAGCCCCATAAGGCGAGATAGTTACCGCATCTGCGGCATCTACTCATCGGGGATGGCCACAATGGAGTTGGGCCTCGCCATCACCGACATACGCAATGTGCAGCGACTCCTGGGCTGGAGCTCGGAGCAGGTTTCGGGCTACAAGGTTATGGCCCGCGAGGCAGAGGGCTCCTATGAGCTTTGTGAACTCATCAGGGCCGAGGCCTACCTTGCCGGTGGCGCACAGATGTGGCGCACGGCACACATCTACGACAACTATCCACAGATTTTCGACTGGCTCGCAACGCACGACATAAATGGTCTTGTCATCATCATCATTATGGTCATCGTGGCCCTTCTGAATATGATGACTGCTCTGCTGATTATTGTCTTTGAGCGCATCAGGATGATTGGTACGCTCAAGGCGCTCGGTATGCGCAACCGCACGGTGCAGAGAGTCTTTCTGTGGTGCAGCCTCAGGGTGATACTCTCGGGTCTGCTGTGGGGCAACCTGCTGGGCGGAGGACTCCTGCTGTTGCAGCACCTGACGGGCGCTATCCGTCTTGACCCCGAGGCCTACCTGCTCCACCAGGTGCCCGTAGCCTTCGAGCCTCTCGGGTGGGTGGCCATCGACATCGTCATCCCTCTGGTGATTATCTCCCTGCTGGCCATTCCTGTGGCTATCACCTCGCGCATAAAGCCCGACCACACACTCAAATACCAATAGTCCACTTCCACAAATGACTCAGGCGCAGCCCACCCCGCAAGGCCCAAACAAAGAGGCCGTAGGTCGTATGTTCAACGAGATTGCTCGCAGCTACGACCCCATAAACACCCTCCTCTCGTTCGGCACCGACCGCAGGTGGCGACGACTGTTGGTGCGAGGTGTGGTGAAGGATAATCCCCGTCACATCCTCGACCTTGCGGCCGGCACAGGTGAGGTCACCCTCCCACTTGCCAAGGCGCTACCCGAGAGCCACATCACGGCGGCAGACCTCTCGGAGGGTATGCTGGAGGTGGCCAGAAGGAAGTTTGCATCGCAGGGCCTGGAGGAGAGAGTCGGCGTGGTGGTGGCCGACGCCGAGGCGCTCCCCTTTGGGGAGGAGCAGTTCGACTGCGTGACCCTCGTCTTTGGCATACGCAACTTCTCGGCCCCCGCTTCGGCTATGGCGGAGCTCTTCAGGGTCACCAAGCCCGGTGCGAAGATCTACATTATGGAGTTCGGAATCCCCGAAGGTGCAATTTTCGGTGCGCTCTACCGTTTCTATCAGCGACGGGTTATGCCCCTGGTGGGCGGTCTGCTCTCGGGCAAGTGGCGAGCCTACCGCTATCTGCCAACCTCCATTGACGCCTTTGCTCGCAGGGTGGATGTGGAGAGGCTCATCGGCGAGGCGGGCTTCGAGAGTGTCGCCACACAATCCCTCACACGAGGTATCGCCAAGCTCTACTCGGCACAAAAACCTTCCGACATCAGATAAGAAAACCAAGCATAAAAACCATTCTCGCTATGAATAAGTTACTCTACCAGACGCTCAAAATCTTTGCTCTGCTGGCGATGGTGCTGACCATCTGCGGCTGCAACATAATCTCCAAAGATGACTTTGTGCTCCACGGCACCAAAATCGTCAGTATGAACCTCACCGACGGCGCAAAGGTGGAGATGGTCATCGAAAACAAGTCACCCTTCAAGGTGACGGTTGTGGGTGGCGAGCTCACGGCCGACTACAAGGGCGATGTGATCGGCAGCGTCTATATGCGTGAGCCTGTGGTACTTCCACGCAAGTCGACCACCACAGTGACGGTGGATGTTGGTTTCAAATTCTCGAGCCCTCTGGCGGCCCTCAGGGCACTCCAGACACTCACCTCCTCCACCGACCAGATCACCATCTCGGGCTACGGAGAAGGCAAGGTGTGGTTCGTACGCAAGCGTTTTGAGCGCACGAATGTTCCGATTTCAAAATTTATTACTATATTTGGCAATCCATCCGATTACTTCAACTAATTAACAGACAATGCAAAGGCGTTTTTACATACTCCTTCTTGTGGCCCTCGCCTCATCCGTAGCCGCTGTTTCCGCACAGCAGCGCGATGCCGCCACCGTGAAAAGACTCCAGAAAACCGACGAGATAAACGGAGCCTCCAGCACCATCTATGTCCACCCCGACGCACGCGTGGCTGCCGACTCCTACTACTCAAGCACCGAGCGCCGCACAGCCTTCAAGGGCTACCGTGTGCGCATCTTCACGGGTAGCAACCAGAAGGCCCGTCGTGAGGCAGAGAAGACCATCGAGGGTTTCCGCAAAAAGTTCTCCGAACCCGTCTACTACAGCTATGTAAACCCCAATTTCCAGGTTACCTGTGGCAACTTCCTCTCTATGGAGGATGCGGTTATCTTCCTCGAGAAGGCCATCAAGGTCTACCCCAAGGCCCACATCGTGTCGTGTGAGATTCCCGCCAACACCTTCGTTCGCACCACCCCCGCAAGCATCAAGGCCGCCGCGCGCACCGAGATTGTTATGGAGGAGAACGACCCCGGCTACGATATGCTGATGAGCGACGAGGATCTGGCAGACGACCCCGAGATGGCGGCCGCACTGGAGAAGGAGAAGGAGCTGATGGCCAATATGATAGAGTTCCTGCCCAGCAGGGAATTGCTCCAGGGTGGCGAGGAAATCGCTGCCGAGGGCGAGGTGGCTGAGGAGAGCGTCGCCGACATCATCAATGCCACTGCCGCCGCCAAGGCTGCCGAGGCCGAGGCAAGGGCTGCAGCTTTGGATAGCTAATAGGCTACTGCATATAACACAAGAGAGGGCCGTTGCGGTTGCAACGGCCCTCTCTTGTTATTATCCTGACGCTCAACTACTTCACCATATCCTTGATAGCCTTAGCGATACCCTCGGCGTCGTAGCCACAGATTCTCTTGAGCTCCGCCACGGTGCCGTGCTCCACGAACTTGTCGTCAATGCCCAGGCGCACGATGCGTGGCCCATAGCCGTGGTCCATCATCCAGGAGGTCACTGCACTGCCCACACCACCATTAAGAACGCCGTCCTCAACGGTCACAACCCTCTGGAAGTTCTGGGCCACATAGTCGAGCATCTGCTCGTCCAGAGGCTTGGCCCAACGAAGGTCGATGTGGCAAACGGAGATACCCTCTGCGGCGCACCTTTGGACCGCCACAGCACCATCCTTAGCCGTATGACCAAGCGTGAGGAGTGCCACATCGCGGCCCTCGGTCAGCACCTCGGCCCTACCGATAGGTAGCTCCTTCATAGGCCCCTGCTCCACACCCGCCGCACGACCGCGGGGATAGCGAATCACAAAGGGGCCCTCGCCACGATAGGCCGTGTACATCATATCCCTCAGCTCCTGCTCGTTGCGTGGGGATGCAATCTTCAGGTTGGGGATGGGGCGCATATAGGCGATGTCGAACTCGCCGTGGTGGGTTGCACCGTCCTCGCCCACGAGTCCTGCCCTGTCGAGGCAGAAGATGGTGTGCAGATTCTGGAGTGCAACATCGTGAATTACATTATCATAGGCCCTCTGCATAAAGGAGGAGTAGATGGCACAGAAGGGAATCATACCTCCCGCTGCCAATCCTGCCGAGAAGGTCACAGCGTGGCCCTCGGCAATGCCCACATCGAAGACCCTCTCGGGCTTGGCCGCCTGCAGAATGTTCATCGACGAGCCCGTGGCCATAGCGGGAGTTACACCCACCACCCTCTCGTCCTGCTCGGCAAGCTCCAGAAGGGCACGACCAAAGACATATTGGTACTTGGCTGGGCCCTCACCCGAAGGCTCCCTCTGGCCCGTGGCCACATCGAACTTACCGGGCGAGTGCCATACGGCGGGATCGCCCTTCTCGGCGGGCTCGTAGCCCTTGCCCTTGATGGTCATTGCGTGCAGCAACTTGGGGCCCTCAATCTCCTTGAGCGAGCGGAGTGTGCGGACGAGCGACACCACATCGTGACCATTGGTGGGGCCGAAGTAGCGGAAGTCCATACTCTCGAAGAGGTTGCTCTGGCGCAGCAGATAGCGCTTTATGGAGTGGGTCGTGTGGCGCAGAATGGCACGCAGACGGGGTGAGGAGTGGAGTCCTCGCCACATCTTGCGCTTCATAGCGTTGTAACTCCTCGAGGAGGTTATGCGCAGCAGGTGCTTCTTGAGTGCGCCCACATTGGTGTCGATGCTCTGGCGGTTGTCGTTGAGAATCACAAGGATGTCGGCTTGTGAGGCACCCGCATTATTAAGGCCCTCAAAGGCCAGACCGCCCGTCATTGCACCGTCGCCGATGACCGCAATCACACTCTTCTTCTCGCCCCTGATGGCTGCCGCCTCGGCCATACCATAGGCTGCCGAGATGGATACCGACGAGTGACCCGCACCGAACGAGTCGCCCTCCTCCATACGGGGGAAGCCGGCCAGACCACCGAGCGTGCGCTGCGAGGAGAAAGCCTCACGGCGACCTGTTATTATCTTGTGGGCATAGGCCTGATGGCCCACATCCCAGACGATGGGGTCGTTGGGGAAGTCAAAGACATAGTGGATAGCAACGGCCAACTCCACAGCACCAAGGCTCGAGGAGAGGTGGCCCGGGTTGGCGGCACAACACTCCACGATATACTCCCTCAACTCGGCGCAATAGTCGGCAAGCTCCGAGATGTCCAGAGCCTTCAAGTCGGCGGGCGAATTGACCTTTTCGAGGAGTCCCGATACCTTTTTTTCTGCTTTTTCCACTGCCATAGAGTGCAAAGATAGAGATTTAAGTTGAAAGTTGAAAGTTGAAAGTTGAAAATTGAGGGCTGGGAGGAATGGGAGAGATAGGATAAATGGGAGAGAGGAGAG
>JAGBYS010000008.1 GCA_017628675.1 Tidjanibacter sp. | reverse complement strand
TGAATTTTGAATTTTGTTCGTACCTTTGCAGCCCGGTGGAGGAATCTCTTATGAGAACACAGGAGTCCGTAATATTCCCCACTTTAACATTTTAATCGATTAAAAAACAAGATGGACAACTTAATCAAAATCGCAGAAGAGGCTATGTGGGCTCCCAAGGAGGTTCCCGCATTCAAGGCCGGCGACACCATCACCGTAAGCTACAAAATCATCGAGGGTAACAAAGAGCGTATCCAGAGCTTCCGCGGTGTGGTAATCCAGATCAAAGGTCGTGGTGTGACCAAAATGTTCACCATCCGTAAGATTTCGAACGGTGTAGGTGTAGAGCGTATCTTCCCCCTCTACTCGCCCCACATCGAGTCGATTGAGGTTAACAAGATTGGTGTTGTACGCCGTGCTCGTATCTACTACCTCCGCAACCTCACCGGTAAGAAGGCTCGTATCAAAGAGAAACGCTACGTTGCAAAGGAGAAATAGTCCTTGCAAGCCGGAAAACGGAACAAAGCAAAACGAGAAGTTCTCCACGAGAGCTTCTCGTTTTTTCATTCTTTTTGTCAAGCCACAACTTTTTCCCTATATTTGCACAAACAAAACCAAAGATATCTGATATGAAAAGAGGAGTAATCGTTGCACTTTTTGCACTTTTCGGCCTGGCCTCCCAGGTGAGCGCCCAGGAACACACAACCAACACCTATAGCGCCGACAGCAAGGAGGTGCGCTGGGTAGGACGAGTGGATGTCACCCCCGAGGGCCTTGTGAGGTTCGACTGGAGTGGCACCTATGCCGAGATGATTTTCTGCGGCTCGAGGCTCGAAATGGTCGCCTCCGACAGCGGAATGAACTATTTCAATGTCATCGTGAACGGCCAGCAGCACGCCATCGTTAAGACCGAGGGCAAGGAGCCCCAGAGTGTGGTCCTGTTCGAGGGCAAGGGTGGCACCTACCACATCCGCCTACAGCGCCGCACGGAGGGTTTCAATGGTCTCACAACCATCCACGCCTTCACTACCGACGGCGTATTTGTGGAGGGTCAGAACCTCGCCAAGGGTCGCCACATCGAGTTCATTGGCGACTCGCTCACGGCAGGCTACGGCACCGACTCGACAAGTGGCTCGGAGCCCTACACCCCCGAGACCCAGAACTGCAACCTCGCCTACGGTTGCTACATCGCCCGCTACTTCGATGCTGACTACAACCTTGTAGCCCACTCGGGTCAGGGCCTTGTGCGCAACTATGGCGACCAGAACACCACCTCGGACTACACTATGCAGCAGCGCTATGGCCTTCTGTTCGACGAGGCCGACAAGGAGCGCCCCTACAACTTCCGCCGCCAGAGCTACATCCCCGACCTGGTGGTCATCTTCCTCGGCACCAACGACTTCTCCACAAAACCCTGGCCCAGCTTCGAGCAGTTCTCGGAGGGCTATGCGGCACTCGTGGAGCAGGTGAGGGCAGCCCACGGCGAGAATGTACCCATCCTTTGCGTGTCGAGCTATGTTTTTGAGCCCACTTTCGACTATGTGTGGCGCATTGCCGAGGGCGACAAGAACCTCCACTTCGCCTGCATCCTGCCCGAGGCCTTTGCCTACCCCCGTGAGTTGGGAGCCTCGGAGCACCCCAACCGAGTGGGTCAGCAGAAGATGGCGATGACTCTGATTCCCTACATCTCGACCATCACAGGCTGGGATGTTCGCCACGATATGTAATCTTTAGGCACCCCCTGAAACCATCCACAACAATAAAAAAATCACGGGTATCTTTTTTAATACCCGTGATTTTTTATTGCCTACCAGCTCGGACTGACGGGCCGCCCATTGGCGCCCTAACGCTTCTGGGGGAAAATGGACTGACGGGCCACCATACAGGCGCCTATCATTCCCGCCTTCAGGGGATTAGCCGAGGAGAGCACCTCGATATCCTTACACATCAGCTTGAGCGAATACTTGCGAATGGCAAGGCGTATGGGCGAGATGAAATACTCGTCCGCCAGAGCCAAGACACCACCCACAATCACCGCCTCGGGGTTGAAAATGTTTATCAGGTTGGCCAGCTGTCTGCCCAACTCGGCACCCGTCTGCTCAATAAGCTCGATGCACAGCGGGTCCTCGTTGTGGGTGGCCGCACAGACAATATCGTGCGTGGAGATGGGCTGTGTGCTTGCCACACGCGAGGAGAGCACCGAGGCCTGACCCTGGCGTATGCGCTCCAGGAGTTTGCGGTGGATGGCGTTGCCCGACACCTCCGTCTCCAGACACCCCTTCTTGCCACAATGGCACATTATCTCGTTGTTGTAGACATTCATATGGCCAATCTCGCCCGAGTAGCCGTGGCGGCCGTAGTAGAGCTCGCCATCGACAATGATACCCAGACCAAGACCCCAACTCGCATTGACAAACAGAGCATTGCGGTAGCCACGAGCGTTGCCCGTGGAGAGCTCACCAATGGTCATCGCCCTCGAGTCGTTCTCGATGCGCACCGGGAGACCAATCTTCTCACTCAGGATGGCCGCCAGAGGCTCGTCGTTCTCCTCGAAGTTGAAGACGCTGTAGCTCTCGCCCGTGAGCGAATTTACTCGTCCCGAAATATTTATGTTCACCAGCGTAACTTTTTCCATATCAACACCTGAGCTCTCCAGGAACTCACCTATGCAGTGGCACACCCTATCGAGCACCGCCGGCGTATTCTCAAAGCAGAAATCGCTCTCGGTAGCCTCCGAGATAATCTCACCCGTGAGGTTCATAAGTCCAAGGTTAATGGCAAAGCGGGCAATGTCCACACCCACAAAGTAGCAAGCCGAGGGATTGACGCCATAGATAACAGGCTTCCTACCCCTCTGCGAGTCCATCTTGCCACACTCCACAAAGTAGCCCTCGGCCAAAAGTTCGCCTACATACTTTGCAACCGTGGGGACACTGTAGCCAAGCGAGGCGGCCATCTGTGGAATCATCTGATTGCCCTCATATATACAGTGGCGCAAGATGTTGTCTTTGATAATCTCGGCCTCGGTGGGCGGAGTACTGGAGCGTAATTTACTCTGTTCAAGCATAGTAGTGTTTGTTTTGGAGGGGTGTGTGGAAGGGTGGTCAAAAAATCACCACCAACGCCCACAAAATTAAACAATTTTTTTATTCTTCGCCCATTTGCCATATATATTTATAAAACCGTTTAGGAAATAGAAACCCATTCGCAATCCGCAACACGCTAATTATTCAACACTTACACAAGCTGTGGCGGAATAAAAAATAAATTAACCATTTTGTCAATTTATTGTTTGTTTAATTAATGGATAAATTATAGTTTTGTGTGGTGTATTATGGTGTGAACTGTACCCACACCCAAGGCCGCAAAAAAGCGAACAAAAACAACAAAAATAATAACTACTAAAAGACAGCAAAACACTATGAAAGAGTTTACCAGACGCGACTTCCTCAAGACCACAGCCGCCCTCGGTGCCGCAGCCATCCTGCCCTCCGAGCTTGCGCGTGGTGCCGAGAGGATGGAGGATGTGCTCTCTTCGCCCATCTTCCAGGAGGGCCCCGGCGGGCTGATTGTGCCCCCCGCAGCAGGCCTCCCCATCACAGGTACTTTCCTCGATGAGATCTCCCACGACATCCCCCACCAGAACTGGGGCGAGAAGGAGTGGGATGCCGACTTCGCCCATATGAAGGCTATCGGCATCGACACGGTGATTATGATTCGTTCGGGCTACCGCAAGTTCATCACCTACCCCTCGAAATACCTCCTCGGCAAGGGCTGCTATATGCCCTCGGTCGACCTGGTGGATATGTATCTTCGCCTGGCACAGAAGTACGGTATGAAGTTCTGGTTTGGCCTCTACGACTCGGGCCGCTACTGGGACACGGGCGATCTGAGCTGGGAGATTGAGGACAACAAATATGTCATCGACGAGGTATGGCAGCGCTATGGCCACTACGAGAGTTTTGGTGGTTGGTACATCTCGGGTGAGATCAGCCGCAAGACCAAGGGTGCCATCGACGCTTTCCACGCCATGGGCAAGCAGTGTAAGGATGTGTCGGGCGGCCTGCCCACCTTCATTTCGCCCTGGATCGACGGCAAGAAGGCCATTATGGGCACCAACAACCTCACCAATGCCGACGCTGTGAGCGTGGCAGAGCACGAGAGGGAGTGGAACGAGATTTTCGACGGCATTCACGATGTTGTGGATGCGTGTGCATTCCAGGATGGCCACATCGACTACGACGAGCTGGACGCTTTCTTCCAGGTGAACAAGAAGCTGGCCGACCGCTACGGCATGAAGTGCTGGACCAACGCCGAGACCTTCGACAGGGATATGCCCATCAAGTTCCTCCCCATCAAGTTCGACAAGCTGCGTATGAAGCTCGAGGCTGCAAAGCGTGCCGGCTACGACAAGGCCATCACCTTTGAGTTCTCCCACTTCCTCTCGCCCCAGTCGTCCTACCTGCAGGCAGGCCACCTCTACAACCGCTACAAGGAGTACTTCAAAATCAAGTAAGGTTTGAATTCTATGGGAAAGACTATGAAAGCGAAAAGCAATATGAATATGGGGTATGTTGTCTTTATGACCATCGTTGCGGCTCTGGGCGGCATACTCTTCGGCTACGACACGGCCGTCATCTCGGGCACCACCGAGATGGTCAAGGGTCAGTTTGCACTCTCGGATATGCGTGAGGGTTGGTATGTTGGCTGTGCCCTTATTGGCTCCATCTGCGGCGTGGCCGTAGCGGGCGCAATGAGCGACAAGCTCGGCCGCAAACTCACGATGCTCATCTCGGCAGCCCTGTTCAGCATCTCGGCCATCGGCTGTGCCATCTGTGGCAACTTCGACCAGCTGGTTGCCTACCGCATCATCGGCGGTGTGGGTATCGGTATCGTATCTATCGTATCGCCCATCTACATCTCGGAGGTTTCGCCCGCCAAGGTGCGCGGAACTCTCGTATCGCTCTATCAGCTGGCCGTGACGGTGGGCTTCCTGCTCGCCTATATGGCCAACTGGATGATCGACTCGGGTATCGACACCGCTCTGACAGGCGACCTCTCGCTCTGGCAGAAGATGTTCAACACGGAGGCCTGGAGGGGTATGCTCGGTAGCGAGACCCTGCCTGCTCTTCTGTTCTTTGTGATTATCTTCTTCATCCCCGAGAGTCCCAAGTGGCTGGTTGTGAACAAGAAACTCACCCGTGCCGCACAGGTCTACGGCAGAATCTACCGCACCGAGGCCGACGCCCAGGCCGAAATCACCACCACCCAGGAGTCTATGGCAGGCGAGGCAAAGGGCAGCTGGCGCGACATCCTCAAGCCCGGCATCCTGAAGGCTGTGCTTATCGGTAGCGCCATCGCCATTCTGGGCCAATTTATGGGCGTGAATGCGGTTCTCTACTACGGTCCCAAGATCTTCTCCGACGCGGGCTTCGACAACCCGATGTTCTCCACCGTGCTGGTGGGTGTGGTAAATATGGTCACCACCATCTTGGCCGTATTCATTATCGACCGTGTGGGCCGCAAGCAGCTCATCTACTGGGGCGTGTCGGGAATGATTTTGTGCCTTGTGGCCATCGCCACCTACTTCCAGTGGGGCCCCGCACTCGGCCTTGGCAACGGCTTTATGCTCACCTTCTTCCTGGCCTATGTATTCTGCTGTGCAATCTCCATCTCGGCCATCGTCTTTGTGCTGCTGAGCGAGATGTACCCCAACAGCGTGCGTGGCAGGGCTATGAGCGTTGCGGGCTTTGCGCTGTGGATTGGCACCTACCTTATCGGTCAGCTCACCCCCGTGCTTCTGGGCTGGAGCCAGTCGGGCACCTTCTTCATCTTCGCCCTGATGTGCATCCCCTACATCCTCATTATGTGGCGCCTTGTGCCCGAGACCACGGGCCGCTCGCTTGAGGAGATTGAGGCATACTGGAATAAACAGAACAAAAAATAAACATACCCATATACTATGACTGACAACAACAAACAATACCTCAAAGAGTGCGCCGCATCCTACCGAGCAGAGCTATGCGAGGATGTGATGCCCTTCTGGATGAAGAACGGCGTGGACAGGGTCAATGGCGGCATCTACACCTGTGTGGACAGGGACGGCACCCTGATGGACACCACCAAGTCGGTGTGGTTCCAGGGCCGCTGGGGCTGGACCGCAGCTGCCGCCTACAACCGAGTAGAGCAGCGCAAAGAGTGGCTCGAGGCCTCCAAGAGCGCCATCGACTTCATCGAGAAGCACTGCATCGACACCGACGGCCATATGTTCTTCACCGTGACCGCCGAGGGCGCACCCGTGCAGAAACGCCGCTATGTATTCTCGGAGAGCTTTGCTGCCATCGCTATGGCCGAGTACGCAAAGGCTTCGGGCGATATGACCTACGCCGAGAAGGCCCTGGAGGTCTTCAGGGGTATGAAGCGTATGCTCTCAACCCCCGGCTTCCTGGAGCCCAAGACCACCACTAAGGGCAGAGGCCACTCCATTACGATGATCCTCATCAATGTGGCCGCTGTGCTCAAGGGCGTGATTGACGCACCCGAGCTCGACGAGCAAATCGACAGGTCCATCGACGAGATTGAGCGCTACCTTATGAATGAGGAGTATAAGACTGTGTTGGAGATGGTGGGTCCCGAGGGCGAGCTGATTGACACCTGCGCCGGCCGCACCATCAACCCCGGCCACTGCATCGAGACCGCCTGGTTCATCCTCGCCGAGGCCAAACGCCGCGGCTGGGACGAAAGGCTCACCCGCATAGGTCTGAAGATCTACGATTGGGCCTGGGCGTGGGGCTGGGACGAGGAGTTTGGTGGCATCATCAACTTCCGCGACTGCAAGGGCTTCCCTCCCCAGGACTACTCACAGGATATGAAGTTCTGGTGGCCCCAGTGTGAGGCCATCATCGCCTCGCTCTACTGCTATGAGGCTACGGGCGACGAGAGCTATCTGGAGAAGTTCCGTATGGCACACGAGTGGGCTTATGCACACCTGAAGGACCGCGAGATGGGCGAGTGGTATGGCTATCTGCACCGCGACGGTAGTGTGGCACAGCCTGCCAAGGGCAACATCTTCAAGGGCCCCTTCCACGTGCCCCGTATGCTCATTGAGGCCTCCGAGATGATCGACAGCATCATCAAGAAGTAGCCTCTCTCACAATAAAACGGAATAATTAATCATAAACTTAATTAATAATACTGATGAAAAATTCTACCAATTCATTCGTAAGCAGATTGGTGCTCGTGGCACTGATGCTACTTACAACCACCACGCTGATGGCCCAAACACAGGTCCGCGGCACGGTGAAGGATGAGGCAGGCGAGCCAATCATTGGCGCCACAGTAGTAGTTGAGGGCACCGCAGTGGGTATCTCCACCGACTACCTGGGCAACTACCACCTGACCATCCCCCAGGGAGTCAAGAATCCCAAACTGTTATTCGAGTACCTCGGTATGAACAATCACTCGGAGATGGTAAATGGTCGCAGCCGCATAGATGTTGTGATGAAGTCCGAGGCCGATGTGATTGAGGATGTAGTGGTTGTGGGCTACGGCACACAGCGCAAAGGCAGCCTCACGGCCTCCATCTCCTCGATTGACGGCGAAGAGCTGCAGAAGGCTCCCGCCACCAATGTGTCAAGTATGCTGGGTGGCCGTATCGCAGGTATCGCCTCCGTTCAGGAGTCGGGTGAGCCCGGTATGGACGGTGCGTCGCTGACGGTGCGTGGCTCCTACTACGGCGTAACCTACATTGTCGATGGCGTGCCTCGTGCGCTGGATGATATCAACCCCAACGATGTGGCAAGCATCTCCGTGCTGAAGGATGCGGCCGCCGCGTCGGTCTACGGTCTAAATAGTGCCGGTGGTGTGGTTATCGTGACCACCAAGAGCGGTAAGGAGGGTAAGAACGAACTGAACTACACCGGCTCGGTGGGTGTTTCGGTCAATGCCAACTTCCCCGACTTCCTCAATGCCGAGCAGTTTGCTTGGTACTACAACAAGGGCCGCGAGATGGACGGTATGCAGCCCATCTTCACCGCCGAGCAGGTTGCCCTTATGACCAACGGCGACGACTCGGACGGCTGGGGCGACACAAACTGGATCGACGAGGTCTTTGGCGTGGGTATGAACACCAAGCACAACATCTCCACCTCGGGTGGCAACGACAAGGTGCGCTACTTCGCCTCGCTGGGCTATATAAACCAGCACGGTAACATCTCCTCGTACACCTATGAGAAATATAACATCCGTGCCAACATCAATTCTGAGATTAGCGACAACCTCTCGCTGAAACTCACCATTGCGGGTGGTACGGACCAGAAGAATAACCCCGGTTTCTCGTCGGGTGGTAGCGAGAGCGACGGCACCTGGATGAGCGTGGCTCGTCAGGCTGTGGCCTCCCACCCCTACCTGCCCAAGACCTACCAGGGCCTGCCCACCGCAACCCCCAACAACATCGGTCAGGGCTCGTCGCCCATCGCTGCTGTGGAGCAGAGCGGCTACAACCGCAACGACGGCTATGAGCTGCAGACCAACCTCGAGCTCGAGTACAAAGTGCCCGCCGTGAAGGGTCTGACCGCACGCGTTGTGGGCTCGTTTGACCACGGCTACTCGGTGAGCAAGATTCTCGCAACACCCTTCTATGTGATGCTGGCAACGCTGCCCACCGACGGTTCCTCTCAGATGAACTACTCCAAGGTGCTGGATGTGCGTGGCACCTCCTACAACACCCTCGGTGAGGGTATCTACAGCGGCACCTCGCTGCTGGGTAACGCACAGTTGCAGTATGTGACCGAGATTGGCGAGGACCACGACCTGGATGTGATGGTTGTGGGTGAGATGAGGCAGTACAGCGCTCGCAGCATCGCCGCCTACGGTAAGGAACTTCCCTTTATTGAGCTTCCCGAGCTGGGCTTTGCAACACCCTCGGACAGCCCCATCAGCGGCGCAAGTTCGCTCACCCGCCAGATGGGCTTTGTGGGTCGTCTGCGCTACGCCTACGCCGACAAGTATATGCTCGAGGCTTCGGCCCGCTACGACGGTAGCTACAAGTTTGCCGGCAACATCGACGACAAACGCTGGGGTCTGTTCCCCGCACTCTCACTCGGCTGGCGTGTGAGCGAGGAGGAGTTTATGCTGGGCACCGACGACTGGCTGGAGAACCTCAAGATGAGGCTCTCGGTAGGTGAGGTCGGTGTTGATGATGTGAGCCCCTACGGCTTCCTGAACCAGTATGGTCAGGGCTCGCCCGTATATCTGGGTGGCAACCGTTTCAACACCCTGGCGGTTACCTCCATCGCCAACCTTAACCTTACTTGGGCCCGCACCCGTTCGTTCAACATCGGTGTTGACGCTTCGCTGTGGCGTGGCCTGCTGGGCGTGGAGTTCGACCTGTTCTACACCCACACCTACGATATGCTCACCTATATGGGTGGTAAGTATCCCCCTTCGATGGGTGGCTACTACCCCATCTATGAGAACTTCGGCGAGCAGGATAGCCGCGGTATGGAGCTCGTGCTGACCCACACCAACACCATCGGTGAGGGCATCAACGCTCTGCGCTACAATGTGGCCCTGAACCTCACCTACGCCTACTCGCGTTGGCTCAAATATACCGACAAGGCCGACACCCCCTCCTACCAGTGCTATGCAGGTCAGGAGCTGGGCGCAATGCTCGGTTGGGTGGCCGACGGCCTCTACCAGAGCGAGGAGGAGATTGACCACTCACCCTGGCCTTGGGGTCAGCGCCCCAGGATTGGCGACATCAAGTATGTTGACCTCTCGGGTAACGGCATTGTGGACTATGAGGATAAGGCCTTCACGGGTCGTAGCAACAGGCCCAAATTCACGGCCGGTCTGAACCTCTCGATGCAGTGGAGGAACTTCGACTTCGCAACCCTGATTACCGCAGCTGCAATGTTCGACATCTCGCTCACGGGTACCTACTACAACGGTATGGACGATAACACCATCTTCACCGAGACCTTCAAGGAGGGTGGTAACTCGCCCGTCTTCCTGGTGGAGAACGCCTGGAGGCCCGACAACACCACCGGCACCTACCCCCGTCTGACCGTCAATGCCCCCACCAACAACAACGGTCTGGCATCGACCTTCTGGTTCAGGGATGGTAAATACTTGCGTGTGAAGTCCGTACAGCTCGGCTACACCGTTCCCCAGAACATCTGCGAGAAGGTGGGCCTGGGTAGCGTGAGGTTGTATGTGGAGGGTGCAAACCTCCTGACCCTCAGCGGTCTGCCCGAGGGTATCGACCCCGAGTCGCCCGGCGTAAACAACGGCTACTACCCCCAGCAGAAGACCTTTATGGGTGGTGTGTCCATCAACTTCTAATCGCATCAACCCAAGAGTGAACATCAACGCAAAACTAAAGAGATAAGACGACTATGAAAAAATATATGAAATTGGCGCTGGTACTGTTGGGCCTCTCTATGGTAGGCTGCTCCGATATGGACGGCTTCCTGGACACCACCCCCACAGACGCCGTATCGGACAAGCTCGTTTGGAGCAAGCCCGAGTATGCCGAGCTGAACATCAACAGCTTCTATCACATAATCGACGCCCTCGGTCAGTTCGACACCGCACAGACGGCAGTCGGCATTTCGGAGGGTATGACCGACATCCTCAAGTATGGCTCCACCTCGCTCAACACCCATATGTGGTTCGCAAACGAGATGGCCTACGGCTCCGCACCCTCGGCAAGCTCGGCGAGCTACTACCTGGGCAACTGGAGCTGGTGCTACGGCAAGCTCACCTCGCTTAACCAGGCCCTGAGCAACCTCCACGAGTACAAGGATAACTTCACCGAGGCCGAGTGGAACCGCTTCACCGCCGAGGTGCGCTTCTTCCGTGGTTTCATCTACTTCGAGCTGATGAAACGCTACAAGGAGATCATCATCTACGACTACGATATGACTCAGATCAAGGCCGACAAGGCTCTCAGCCCCGAGAAGGACGGCTGGGATATGGTCGAGGGCGACCTGACCTATGCGGCCGAGAATCTTCCCACCATCACCGCTGCCGCAAGCCGTATCAGCAGCGAGGCTGCCTACGCACTGCTCTCCAGGGCTATGCTCTACGCTGAGCGTTGGGATGTGGCCGCCACTGCCGCCAAGAAGGTCATCGACTCGGGCAACTTCTCGCTCACCAAGGAGTATGCAACCGCCTGGAGCAAGACCCGTGCAGAGGGCAACACCGAGTCCATCCTGGAGTATGAGTACAACCGCGAGGGCGTGACCCACAACTTCGACGACAACTTCACCCCCGGTGGTGACCCCGGCCGCGTGCTTGGCGGACTTGGCAACCCCACCCAGGAGATGGTTGAGAGCTACGAGCTTGCAGGTGGCAAGGGCGACTATCCCGACTGGAGCGCTTGGCACACCGGCGAGGCTGTGAGCGATGTGCCCCCCTTCGACCAACTCGAGCCCCGCTTTGCTGCCACTATTCTCTACAATGGCTGCCAGTGGAAAGGCCGCACCATTGAGCCCTATGATGGTGGTGTGGATGGCTATATGGAGTGGAAGGTGAAACCCAGCAACGAGGGTAAGACCGTGACCGGCTACTTCCTGCGCAAACTCGTAGACGAGAGCCACGACCTTTCGGCCTACTCGCGCAGCACCCAGCCCTGGATCTCGATTCGCTACGCCGAGGTGCTCCTGAACTATGCCGAGGCTGCCGCCAAGGGTAGCGACGCTGTACTCAAGAAGGACGCCATCAACAAACTCAACGAGGTGCGCGAGCGTGTGGGTCTGAAGAAACTCAACCTCACCGGCGACCAGCTCAAGGAGGCCATCTATCGCGAGCGCAAAGTGGAGCTCGCCTATGAGGGCCAGTACTACTGGGATATGCGCCGTCTGAAGAAGGCCGAGAAGGAGTTCTCCAACTACCGCGTACACGGTCTGAGGGTCGACAAGGATAATGCAGGCTTCACCTACACCTACATCGACTGCGACGGCCAGGACCGCTACTTCCCCGCACAGCTCTACCGTGTGCCCCTGCCCCAGGACGAGCTGGATGGCAATAGCGCAGTAGATCAGTATCCCGAGTGGAGATAGTAAACCAAACGCTCCGATTGTTACACAGAAGAATATATGAAAGCAATGAAAACAAACATAAAACTTTTCGCAGCCCTTGCAGCTCTGGCAATGGTGGCGTGTCAGGAGCCCGTCGAGGTGCCTCCCACCACCACCTCGCTCGGCATCAACAGCGTGTCGGCCACCTTCCTCAAGGGCGACCTGGCCTCCAATAAGATGGCGGTCTTCACCACCAAGGTAACCTCCCTGGAGGAGGATATTGTAATCGCTGTGCCCTGGTTCTTCCCCGAGGATAGCGACAACCAGATTACCGACATCACCGAGATGCGCGTTACCGCCTCTATGGACTACAACTGCTTCCTGGAGCCTGGTTTGTGCGTTCTCGACCTCACCAAGGAGAACCACTTCGACTACACCGACGGCCGTGGCGAACACCACGACATCGTCATCCGTGGCGAGATTCGCAAACTGCCCCACAAGCAGATTATCGACTTCCAGGTGGTTGATCCTCAGCTGATCACTATCGTCGACGAGGCAAACAAGGTGATCAACATCTCCTACACCGACACCACCGCTCCTCTGCTGGGCGATTGCAAGGTGGAGTATATCGTGTCGCCCCACGCAACCACTTCGCTCGACGGCCTGGAGAGCGTGGACCTCACAACCCTCCAGGAGGTTGTTGTGACCGCTCACGACGGCACCAAGCAGGCCTACACCATCAAGACCAAGAACTCTACCCCCAAGAAGGTACAGTATGGCTACGCTGCAGGTAGCGAGAGCGAGCTGTGGTTTGTGGAGATGGAGGGCCTCGGCATCCCCTGCCTTGAGACCAACAACCAGTCGCTGGCTATTTGTGGCAAATACCTTGTTGTCTGCCCCGGCAATGGCGCAGCACCCGTTCTGCTGAACAAGAACACCGGCCGCAAGGAGGGCACTATGACCCTTTCGGGTGGCGTAGCAGCAGGCTATGTTTGCAACGACGACGCAGGTAACCTACTGATTTCCAACCATACCGACGCAACCTTCTGCATCTGGAACACAACCGATGTTACTGCAACTCCCGAGCTCCTGCTCTCCTACGACAACACTATGGGTTATCCTCTGGGTGGCTCGTTCAAGGTTCAGGGCGACATCAAGGGCGATGCACTCATCGTGGCTCCCTTCTGGGGCACCGCAGTGGGTGGTGGCCAGAACAACCTCATCTACTGGCACATCACAGGTGGCGTTGTGGGCGAGCCCACCATACGCCCCGTTACCGGTTTCGTAGGTATCAACTGGATGCCCACCTTCTGGAACACCGTCGACAACTCGCCTCTGGCATTCACCCCTCTGGGCACCAGGATTGAGGACGGTCTGCTTTTGAGCGTCTACGACGAGAACGCCCTCTACTATGTGGATGGCACCACTTTCGCCTGCTCGAAACTGCTCGACCCCTACAATGCCGACAACTTCCCCAACGCACCCATCAACCGCTCCATCAGCGCTAAGCACTTCAACAATGCTCGCTATGTGGCTCTCTTTGCAACGGGTGCTTGGCCTGCTTGGGCAGTGAACACCTACATCTACCTCTACGATATGACCTCGCTGGCGGGTATGAGTGGTACCATTGAGGCCACCACAGCCCTGATGTTCAACCTCCAGCCCGAGACCTTCTATGAGCAGGGTGGCGGTACCGGTGGTGGCGTTGCTCCCGTGGGTGATATCATCCTTGTGCCCTCTTCGGATGGCTACTATATGTCCCTCTACTGCATCGACAACAACAACCGCCTCTTGGTGGGCTACCAGGTTGACTGTATCGTCCGCGACGCCACCGAGGAGTAGGGTTAGTAGAATTAATAGGAGATACCAGAGATGAAAATTAGCAATAATCTAATGATACTTCTGG
>JAGBYS010000043.1 GCA_017628675.1 Tidjanibacter sp. | reverse complement strand
ACTTGCGACGATGAGTTCGTAAACGATTGGGAGGTTAATGGCAACACTGTAACCGTATACCTCTCTGAGAATACCGAGATTATTACACGCACAGCAACCATCAAAGTAACCTACGGTAAAGTATTTACCAACGTCACAATCAAACAGGATGGTAAACCCGGCGCAAGCGGCACTGTCATTTTGTCGGAGCAGTTTGACAATACCAATACCAACATAGATGGCACTGCAATAACCGCTGCTACATTCCCCAACTTCTCAGGCTCTTTTAATAAAGCTTACAAAGGTTTTGGTGGCATTAAGTTAGGTACTAGTAGCGTAGTTGGTTACATCACCTCGAAGACTTTGGATTTATCTTCCAAGTTCACCGTTCAGTTGGATGCAGGTAGATATAAGGCAAATACTACTGAAATTTCTGTTACCGTTGGTAGTCAAACTAAGACAATTTCCAATGCCCAACTCAGCAATTGTTCTACTACATCCGACGGACTTACAACATTTATTTTGGAGTTCGAGGCCGCAACAGCTAGTTCAACCGTTAAAATTAGTACTACCTCAAACGGCAAGCGCGCTTTAATTGACAATGTTATAATCACTAAGTATTGAAACACATCCGGCGGGGGCGCCGGTGGTGAAGAGCCAACAGAAAGCATAACTCTTTATCACGAAGGTACTTCGGAGATCAGCTCGACAGGGGCAACCCTGTCGGGCGGCTTCTCCGCAGCCTCCCACACCCCCTCCCAGGTGGGTTTCCGTTACGGCACAGCCGCCAACGCGCTCACCAAAACCATTGCCGCTACGCCCAACGCCTCGGGCCGTTTCTCCGCTACGCTCAGCGGACTCGCCGAAAGCACCGTCTACTACTATGCGCTCTACGCCATAGTGAACGGCAAGACTTTCACCTCCGAGGTGGCTTCCTTCACAACGCTCGACAGCTCCGTTGAGCCCATCGTGAATCAGTCGTGGCTCGAGTTGCCCGCCGCTATGGAGGAGTACGACAACCTCTATGTCAACACCCTCTACGACGGCTCCACGCGCAACTACACCATAGCCTACGACAAGAGCCGCTACACCACCTATTGGGTGGCCTACGCGCTCAACAGCAGCCATATGGGCAGCTACTCAAGGCCCGATGATTGGAGCTACGACCCCAACCTCGCCTCGAGCTATCAGGTGGACCTCCGCAGTGCCTCCTACTCCTCCTACAACAACGGAGCGGGACACTCCCGTGGTCACCTCATACCCAACGCTTCGCGTAACGGCAACCAAGCTATGCAGCTGCAGACATTCTATGTCACAAACTCGGTACCTCAGATTCAGAACTCCTTCAATGACGGCATCTGGAGCGCCCTCGAGGGTGCACTCCAGTCCATCGCCCGAAGCGAAGAGATCTACATCGTGACAGGTACCGCGCTCCAAACCGTCGGTGGCAGCGAGACCATCTCCTACACCACCGCCAAGAACGACACCAAGCAGGTGCCCGTGCCCAACTACTTCTACAAAGTAGTGCTCAAGGTGAACAAGAGCGGCTCCACCGTAACCTCGGCACAGGCCATCGGCTTCTGGTTTGAGAACAAGGCCTACTCCGGCTCAAGCTACTCCTCCTACGCTGTGAGCGTGGACGAGATTGAGCAGAAGACCGGACTCAACTTCTTCGTGAACCTCGCCGACAACCTCGAGAACACCGCCGAGAGCAACACAAGTTGGACCTCCTTCCAGTCGTTCTAACAGAGCAAGGTTGCATAAATACACAAAAAAAGACTACCTCGAAATCACGAGGTAGTCTTTTTTTTGGTTTACACACACCGAAATCTAATCTGTAAACCCATATTCCGTGCCGTCGATAGTCAGCGAGCGGAACTCCGCAGAGGCGCTCTTGCTATTGTCGCCGCTGCTCACCGCAAGGCCCACATATACCTCCTCCGAGGGGAGAGTCAGCGTGTCGCTCTTGCCCACCGTAAAGGTCGCACCACCGTCGGTCGAATAGGCCGCCTCGAACTTGGAGCCCGTGCGGGTGAGCCTCAAAACCACATCGTCGCCCGCACCGCGCGAGCCCATAGACTTCTTGGACGAATTGGAGCCCTCGGCAAGGCGGTAGTGGCTATAGTAGTCCGTATCAATCACGCCCGAGGTCGCATAGACCATATTCGTACCCGTAGCCGCAGGGTCGGAGCAAATCATAAGGCCAGCAGCGCTCTGGTTGCCACCCTTGGGAGTGGTGTAGCCCTCGAGCGCCACCGTCAGCGTGAAGTCGCCCGAAAGCCTCCTCCACACATAGCCGAACTTCTGCGCACCACTCTCAATCTTGCCCTTTGCCGAGAGGGTCAACACGCCCTCCGCGCTCACCGAGGCCGTAGCCGACGCATCGCCAACGCTTGTCAGCATCCAACCGCCGCCAACCTCGTTACCCTGAGGCTCGGAGGGGGTGTCGGGCTGCTCGGGCTCGGTGGTGCCACCACCATCTCCCGAGCCACCACCCGTGCTTCCGCCCGTGCCCATACCGCCATTGTCGGCCTCGATGGGTGCCGATGCAAAGCCGCTCAGACGGCCTACGCCCGCACCGCTCTTGACAATCTCAGCAACCCTCGTCTGGTCATCGACAACATAGTCATAACTGGGCTTGAAGTCGTTGTAAGTCAGAGGTGTAGAGAGCTTCTCGCCACCATATTTCACATACTCCACATTGGTGAAGGGATAGGGATCCGACGCATCGGCAGGCTTATTGGTGAACTCATTATCAGCCGCATAGAGGTAGCCCGCAACGCTACCCGTCAGGTTGGACACCCAACTGCTACCGCTCTTCTTGGCGGGGAAGGTGCAGATGTCCGTAGGGAGCCTCACGCCATCAAACGCGTTGTTCTCCACCAGCACCTTGGCACCATAGGCACTACCCACGCCGTAGGTCGTCACATTGTCGTAGAAGTTGTTGAAGACGTGGGCCCTGCCAAACCTCACCCTCGGGTGGCGCGACGAGGAGCCGTCAAACCAGTTGTGGTGCATAGTGATGGTTATCTGCTCATCGGCCGAGGCGCTATTGGAGTGGCCCACAAGGGTGCTCATCTGCGTCTTGATGTAGTGGCACCACGAGATGGTCACACCGTGAGTCTGGTGGGTCACATCACACGAGCCGTCCTCGTAGTCCTTGGTCTGATTGACGCTCTCGAAGGTGCAGTGGTCCACCCACACCCTCTGGCTCTCCTGCATAGAGATGCCGTCGGCACCGTTATCTGCCTTGGGCTGAACGATATAGACATTACGGATGATGATATTCGATGCCTCATTGAGGAAGAAGCCGACCTTGTCCATACGGAACGAATCGGTACCGTAGATGGTGATGTTGGAGGTGCGCTTGATGTCAAACCAGGGGCTACCCGTATCACGACCATCGGCAGCCGTAAAAGTGCCACTGAGCCAAACGATTGCAGGCTCGGTACTCTTGTTCTTCTCGCGCAGTTTGAGCCAATCGCGGAAGGCACTTCCAGAGTTGAAGTGGTAGACCTTGCCGCCCTGGCCACCCGTGGTATTCTCGCCGTAGCCGATGAGTTTGTCCAGGGGCACACTTCCCACCACGGGAGGATTTTCAGGCTCGGGCTCTGGTTCGGGCTCTGGTTCGGGCTCAGGTTCTGGCTCGGGTTCGGGTTCGGGCTCGGGCTCGGGCTCGGGTTCGGGCTCCTCAGCACCCTCCTCGGCTGTGGTCACTGTGATATACTCCGAGAAGCTGCTCACCATATCGCCCTTGGTTGCCCTGACGGCAATCTGGTACTCGGTGGCAGGCTCAAGAGCCGTGATTGT
>JAGBYS010000042.1 GCA_017628675.1 Tidjanibacter sp. | reverse complement strand
GAATATGGACTACGGCTCTGCCCTGAAGCTGGCTCAGGAGTTGGGCTTTGCCGAGAGCGACCCCTCGCTCGACTTCGACGGCTGGGATTCGCTCTTCAAACTTGTGATTCTCACCATCCACGCCTTCGGTATCTATGTTGCTCCCGAGAGCATTTTCCGCTATGGTATCTCCACGATGAACGAGGCCGACATCCGCTTTGCGGCCGAGAAGCAGAGGCGCATAAAGCTGGTGGGCCACGTGGAGAAGGTGGAGGGTGGCGGCGTCTACCTGTGGGTTGTGCCACAGCTCATCTCGCGCAATAAGTATATCTATGGTGTTGAGGATGAGTTCAATGGCGTTGTCATCAAGGGTAGCTACTACTACAAACAGTTTATGTTCGGCCGTGGTGCGGGTGGTCATCCCACGGGTGCTGCTGTGCTGAGCGACATCACCGCTTGCCGTTACGACTACCGCTATGAGTATAAGCGTATGCAGAGCGCCTCGCCCGTGCACTACACCGACGACATCACCCATCGCATCTACTACCGCTATCGCACCGAGGAGGACTCGACGCTCATCCACTTCTCGAAGGTCAGGGAGCGCTACACCTCCTCCGAGTGGAGCTACATTGTGGGCGATGTGAAACTCTCCGACCTGGTGAGGGTTAAGGATAAACTCGAGGGCCGAGAGATATTTCTCGCTGCCTATCCCTGGGACTAATTTTTCCGACAGCAAAGGAACAAAAATGCTGACCAAAACTTGGTCAGCATTTTTTGTTATTTGGTTACTCTCACCCAGTCTATGTCCATCCAGCCGCCGTCGTTGGTCTTGCCACTTGTGACGGCAAAGAGTCCGAACTTGGCCCCTATCCATTTGCCCTCCTTGGCCTTGAAAGGTTTGCCGATGGGTTGGAAACTGCGGCCGTGCTCGGCCCAGAAGAACTGACACATTCCGCCCTCGCTGATGACAACGCGCAGCAGCGGTTGCTTGGCCTGATTCCAGATGATCTCCTCATTGACCACCTCCTGGGCGCCCTTCTCGGCCTTGTAGCACTCGGTCTGACGGAGTACAATGGTGCCGTTGTCAAGAGCCACGAAAGAGAGTGTGGCAAGATCTCTGCCGTGAATGACGATACCAGCTCGGTCACCCGCTGTGCCCGCACGGAAGTCCACCTTGGCAGTGAAGGCCTCGGCGGGTGCGGTGAGCTTCTGGGAGAGTATGTTCTTGGCCTCCCAGAGGTTGTCGTAGGGCTGACAGTAGAGCCTCAGGTAGCCCTCGGGCGAGTGCATAGCCCAATCCCTTGCGGGGTTGCCGAACCACTGCCATTGCAGGCCGAGGGTGGAGGTGTTGAACTCATCGCCCTCGGTGGGGGTGGTTATGGCCATAGGCTTTGAGGTGTGGGGCTTGCGGTAGCTCTCCACGGGCTCGCCAATGCCGTCGCCATTACTATCCACGCCCATTGTGCACCATCCGTCGGAGGTCCAAGACATAGGCTGCAGATGAACAACCCTGCCGTAGGCGTAGCGGTCCTCGAAGTGGAGGAACCAACTATCGCCCGCCGTGTCGGTCACCCAACCGCCCTGATGTGGGCCGTGGATTTCGGTGTTGCCCTGGTGGAGCACCTTGCGCCACTCATACTTGCCCAGCGGCTCACGCGAGCGCATCACCAGTTGCCAACCCTCCTTCACACCTCCTGCGGGTGCGAAGATGTAGTACCAGCCGTCGCGCTTGTAGAACTTCGGGCCCTCGATTGTGGGGTTCTCGGCGTGGCCGTCGTGGATGAGCACCTCGGGGCCTATGAGCCTCTTGCCGTCGGGCGACATCTCGCTCGCCGAGAGTACGCTTTTGAAGCCGGCCCTTGAGCCAGCCCAGGAGTGAACAAGGTATGCCTTGCCGTCGTCGTCCCACAGTGGGCAGGGGTCAATCATACCGACTCCTGCCTCCACCAAATGGGGCTCGCTCCAAGGGCCTCGGGGGTCCTTGCTCTCTACCATAAAGATACCCACATCCGGGTCGCCCCAATAGATGTAGTAGGTGTCGTTGTGGT
>JAGBYS010000041.1 GCA_017628675.1 Tidjanibacter sp. | reverse complement strand
GTTTAGGGCATAAAAAATGTTCGTTTTGTCGCATTGGGGCAATAAAAACGAGCCTTTGGTGGTTAGGTTTGAACATTACTTGTTACACTTGCCCTCACGCAGAGGCAAAGAATAAATGATCGAACCGCTATGAAGAAATTTAGAATACCCGAGGTGTCGGCCGAGTCGCTCGAAAACTCCCTTTTTGAGTCGGCCATTTTCGACGGAAACACCCGTGTGGAAAAGGGTGATATTCACTCTCCCAGGCTCGTGAGGGTTGGAGTTATCTGCTTGTGCCTCAGGGGTAGTGGCACCTTTGTCATCAACGACACGGCCTATGAGGTGAGTCGTGGAAGTCTTGTTACGCTGCTTCCCAATACGCTCATTCAGGCAACCAATTCGTCGGATGATTTTTTGGGCTATGCCATTGCCGCCAGCACGGAGTCTATGATGAGTATCCATATGGCGAATGCTATGAAGAACTATCTCTATGTGTCGGCCCATCCTGTGCTTCAGATAACCGACGAGCAGATGAGTTCTCTGATGGACATTGCCGAGGTTCTAAACCGCCGTCGAGAGGATGTCGACCACCCCTTTGTAAAGGAGATTTCGTGTAATCTGCTCTCGGTGCTCTGCTATGAGGTCTATGCTCTCTATCGCACTCGCATCTACCGTCAGAGCGAGGTCAAGGGGGACTACTCGCGCCAGAGTGTCATCTGTCAGGAGTTCCTCAAGTTGGTGGAAGCACACGCCTATGAGCATAGGGATATGGCCTTCTATGCCAATGAGTTGTGCCTTTCGGCGAAGTATCTGTCTACTGTGGTGAGAAAGGCCTCGGGCCATACGACCATCGAGTGGATTGATCGTACGGTTATGCGCTACGCTCGTCTGCTGCTCACCTCCTCGGATATGACCGTGCAGCAGATTTCCGCCGAGCTCAACTTTCCCAACCCCTCTTTCTTCGGTCAGTATTTCAAGCGCCACGAGGGAATGACTCCAAGGCAGTTTAGGAGTAAGAATAGAAGTTGAAAGTTGAAATTTGAAAGTTGAAAGTTGAAAAAGGGCTAAAAGGGCCAAAAGTCCCATATCTCCCATCCTTTGCTGTACTGTCCATCCCCCAATAAAAAACCTCGCAAAATTTTGCGAGGTTTTTTGTTAGGCTTTCAGCAACTCAAGGCGTAGCATATTGATTGCGGCCGAGGCGGCTCGTTCGATGTTCTGGGCACGCAGTTTGCCGTGCTTAACGACCTTGGCGGTGGTGCCATTGGGGCCCGCTACGGCCATCCACACCGTGCCTACGGGCTTGTCGGGGGTGCCACCCGTGGGGCCTGCAATGCCCGTGGTCGAAACGCCGTAGGTCGTGCCACAGGCGCGTCGTACGCCCTCGGCCATCTGGCGGGCAACCTGCTCGCTTACGGCTCCATACTGCTCCAGATTCTCGCGGCTCACATCCAGAAGGTTCTCCTTGACGCTATTGTCATAGCTCACCACGCCGCCCCAGAAGTACTCCGAAGCACCGCTCATTGCGGTGAACTTGGCGCTCAGTGCACCGCCCGTGCAACTCTCTGCTGCCGAGAGTGTTTCGCCCCTGCTCAGCAGAATTTCTGCAACGGCACTCTGCACCGTGGTGTCACCCCAACCAACGAACAAATCTCCCAGAATGGGGAGGAGTTTTTGAAAGGCCTCGTCGATGTCGCGCGTGGCAACCTCCTGGTCCATATCGTAGGCCGAGAGCCTTAGGCGCAGTTGCGAGGGGGAGGGGAGGTAGGCAAGGTGGAGGTGGGAGGGAAGTGCATCCTCCCAGGGTGCAATCATCTTGGCAAGCATACTCTCTGCCATACCGAAAGTGATGGCCGTCTTGTGAACTACGGCCGAAAGCGCAAAGTGTTCTTTAATCTTGAGCAGCACACTCTCCGCCATAAGTGCTTCCATCTCGAAGGGTACGCCTGGAAGGGCGATGACAACCCTGCCATCCTGCTCAAACCACATACCCGGAGCGGTGCCTTTGTGGTTGTCGAGAACGGTGCAGCACTCTGGCACAAGTGCCTGGCTCTGATTGAGTTCGTTGAAGTCAATGCCGCGTGCCTTCATCATCCTCTCGACCCTCTCGTAGGTCGGCTGATGGAGCACCAACTTGGAGTCGAAAATCTCGGCCAGCACTCGCTTTGTGATGTCGTCTTTGGTGGGGCCCAGGCCACCGGTAATGATGGTGACCTCGCTCTTGGCGAGCGACTCTTTGACGGCGCTGATGATCTCCTGGCGATTGTCGCCAATGGAGTATTTGCGCCTTACCGAGAGGCCAATCTCACCGAGGCGTGCGGCTATCCACGCCGAGTTGGTATCCACAATCTGGCCGATGAGAATCTCATCGCCAATGGTCAGGATGTCTGCTTTCATCTGTGTATGATTGTTATTTTTATCTGGCTACTTTGCTCTTTTTTGCGCTCTCTCTTGTGCGATGGCGGGTGCGGCCAACTGGCGACAAACCCTACCGGGGAAGGCGGGGCCCTCATAGACCATCGCCGAGAAACATTGCACAAGGCTTGCGCCCGCATCCAGCAGTCGCTGTGCGTCCTGGGTGCTCATAACGCCACCCACACCGATTACGGGGTAGCTGTAGTCCATCTTGCTGCACACATACCTCACAAGCTCAATGGTCCTCTCGAGCAGTGGCGCGCCCGAAAGAACGCCGCCCGACATACGGCTTTGCTGCTTGGGGGTGAGGATGTTACCCGGAGTGGCCGAGGAGTCGCTGACTACCAGACCATCCAGAGGGGTGTCAATGAGAATGCCCACCATATCGTCAATCTGTCGGGTGCTCCAGTCGGGCGATATTTTGAGCAGTATGGGGCGGTAGTCGTTCTGTCCACGCCTGAAGTCGAAGAGTGCCTCGAGCATTGTTTCGATGGTGGCTCGGTGCTCCTCGGTGTAGTGGTCGCTCTGGGGCATCAGGGCGTTGACATTCACGGTGAAATACTCCACATACTGATACAGGTTGCGGAAGGTGCGCAGATACTCCTTGGTGGTGTTCTCCTGCAGGAAGTGTTCGTTGGGTGCGATGTTGGCGCCAACGACCACTTTGCGCCCGTGGGCACGACGGCGTATGTGCTCAATGGCCCTTTCGATGCCGCAGTTGGGCTCGCCCATATGGTGGATGAGGGCCCTCTTGCCGGGGACGCGGAAGAGTCGTGGGCGGATGTTGCCCTGCTGGGGCTTGGGGGTGATGGAGCCTATCTCCACAAAGCCAAAGCCGAGTGCTCCGAATTGGCGGTAGAGGCGAGCGTCGCGGTCGAGTCCTGCGGCTGCACCAATCGGGTTGCGAAACCTCACACCGAAGACCTCACGCTCGAGCGAAGGGTGGCGGAAGGTGTATATCTTGCCGAGTAGCCATTCGCCCACAATGGTGTCGCCCACAACGCGGAGTGCGGCGAGCATAAAGTTGTGGACCCTCTCGATGGGGAACAAAAACAGTATCGGACGAACGAAACTTTTGTAGAACGACATCTCTCTTTTTTTCGTGCTGTTGTGAATTATGGTGTTTTCTTGCGGTGCTTTCGTCTAGCGAAAGGACTACAAAGGTAGCAAAACATTTGGAAGATTGTGCAGGGGCAAAATATTTTCCACGAAAAGCCCGCCTGGAGGGTGGAAATCTTTGGATAAATTCGTACCTTTGTAAATTATGAAGATACTCATCGATCAATTTGTTCCCTACGCCGTCGAAACGCTTGCGCCCTATGCAGAGGCTGTGAGTGTCGATGGTCGCACCCTCACCCCCGAGAATGTGGCTGATGCCGACGGACTCATTGTCCGCACCCGTACCCGTTGTGATGCGGCGCTGCTTGCGGGCGCCCAGAAGATGAAATTTGTGGGCACGGCCACCATCGGCTATGACCACATAGACCAACCCTATCTCGCCTCGCGTGGCATAAGTTTCAGGAGTGCTGCGGGATGTAATCGCAGGGCGGTGTTGCAGTGGGTGTCGGCTGTGCTGGCCCACCTTGCCGACAAGCAGGGCTGGAGGCCCGAGCAGATGACGCTGGGTGTGGTTGGTGTGGGCAATGTGGGCTCACTCGTAAGGCAGTATGCCCAGAGTTGGGGCTTCCGTGTTCTCTGTAGCGACCCCCCAAGGGAGAAGAGCGAGGGACTCACGGCGGAGGATGGCTATGTGCCTCTGGAACAACTGCTAAGCGAGAGCGACATCGTGACGCTCCATACGCCCCTGTTGCGTGGCGGAGATAATCCCACATACCACCTTATAAATGACGACTCGTTGGCTCTGATGAAGGATGGGGCCACGCTGCTCAACGCCTCGCGCGGAGAGGTGGCCGACACGAAGGCCCTTCTGAACAATAGCGACCGACTGACCCTCTGCATCGATGTGTGGGAGGGTGAGCCCGACGCCATTAGTCGTGAATTGCTCGAGGTTGCGGAGATATCCACGCCCCACATTGCTGGCTACTCGGTGCAGGGCAAGGCCAACGCCTCGGCTATAGTGATTGAGGCACTTGCCGAGAGGCTCGGCATTGAGCCCCTCAAGGGGTGGTATCCCGAGGGTGTGAGGCCGAGTGAGCCTCGCCCAATCTCCTGGGAGCAGATGTGTCGGGGGATAGACGGCTACTGCCACCTCGAGGAGGAGAGTCGGAGGATGAAACGCGAGCCCGAGGATTTCGAGAGGCGTCGCAACACCTACCCCCTGAGGGAGGAGTTTTTCTAATGATAACCGAATTTGGTATAAAATAGATAGAGAGGCTGTGGTGGAAGCAGAGGTGAATATACTTGATGTGTTGCATAAGTGGTGGGGGTATGACTCCTTCCGCCCGGGGCAGCGTGAGGTCATCGAGAGGGTGTTGGAGGGCAAGGATACGCTTGCTCTGATGCCCACCGGTGCGGGTAAGTCGCTCATCTACCAGGTGCCCACAATGGCCCGCCTGGGAATCTGCATTGTCGTCACGCCGCTGGTGGCTCTTATGAAAGACCAGGTGGATAACCTCCACCGTCGTGGCATTAGTGCCGTTGCGCTGCACGGAGGTATGACCCACCGCAGCATAGATATTGCCCTGGATAACTGTGTATATGGCGATGTGAAGTTCCTCTACATTGCCCCCGAGCGAATCGGTAGCGAGATATTCCAGGCTCGTGTGAGGAAGATGAATGTGAGCCTCATTGCTGTCGACGAGGCACATTGTATTTCGCAGTGGGGATATGACTTCCGCCCCAGCTATCTGGAGATTAACCGCCTGAGGAGAATGTTGCCCGATGTCCCCATTCTGGCCCTCACGGCCTCCGCCACCGACCGTGTGGCAAGGGATGTGATGAAGGTGCTGGAGTTCAAGGAGGGCAGGGTGATGCGTAGCAGTTACGCAAGACCCAATGTGTCGTTTGTGGTGCGCAGGTGCGACGATAAAAACGAGCAACTCTCGCGTGTGCTCTCCAATGTCGATGGCCCAGCCATTGTCTATGTGCGCTCAAGGGAAAGAAGTGCCAAGGTGTGCGAATGGCTCACCGAGCAGGGCTTCTCGGCTCAGTTCTACCACGCAGGTCTGCCCCACGAGGAGAGGGCGCTCCGACAGGATGAGTGGCAGAGGGGCGAGAAGAGGGTGATGGTGGCAACCAACGCCTTCGGTATGGGCATCGACAAGAGGGATGTGAGGGCCGTCATACACTACGATATGTGCACCTCGCTGGAGGCATACTACCAGGAGGCGGGCAGAGCAGGCAGGGATGGACTCCGCAGTTTTGCCGTGCTACTTATTGAGGGCGACGAGGAGAGTTATGCCACACGCCGTGTGGAGGGCGATTTCCCACCCTTGGAGTTGATAAAGAGAATCTACGATACGGTTTGCGCCCGAATGATGATTGCATATGGCGAGGGCGGTGGAGTGGGCCGAGAGTTCAACATCTATGAGTTCGCCTCAGCCGAACACCTCACCGTCGAGCAGGTCAAAAACAGCATAAAAATATTGGCCCAGAATGGCTATATGACCCTCTCGGAGGAGAGAGAGAATAGTGCCCGACTGATGTTCTGCGTCAGCCGCGAGGAGCTCTATGACTACCGCATACGCCGAGGCGAGATGGAGGGTGTGTTGTTGGCCGTGATGAGGCTTTATGAGGGTGTCTTTACGGAGTTTAGACCCATTGATGTTCAGGAGATTGCGCTCCATAGTGGCTACACCGTGGAGCAGGTGCGCGAGGAGTTGAAACACCTCTGGCGTCAGCACATAATTCGCTATGTGCCAAGCAGCTATTCGCCCATCCTCACGCTGCTTTGTGACCGTGTGCCAAAGCGTGATTTGTACATCGCCCCCGACAGTTACATCCATCGCAGGGCCTCGGCCGAGGAGCGTATGGAGGCGATGATGAACTACGCCCTGATGGAGGAGGGGTGTCGCAGCCGCTACATACAGGAGTATTTCGGAGAGCAAGAGTCGAAAGATTGT
>JAGBYS010000040.1 GCA_017628675.1 Tidjanibacter sp. | reverse complement strand
TTCAAAGTTCAAAATTCATCTCTTTTTCTCGGTTTTTTTGACTTTTTTCTCTTTTGGTCTGCTTTTTGGTCTGAGTGGGGGCGAATGAAATTGTCGAGATACAATGAAGCCTCGTGACCACCACAATCAGATTATCATTGCCGCCTCCGAGGAGCCGCTCCTAAGGGTGCTCCGCCACACACTCTTGAGTGTTGGTCTTGGGGCCGATGTGGCCCGCAGCCACCGAGAGCTCGTGAGGATGTGTAGCCACAATCGCTATCGGCTGATTATTAGTCGTTTCCTTAGTCCGCTCATCTCCTCGCCCGAAAGTATTGCTCGGCTCCGTGGTGAGGGGCTGACCACTCACCTTTTTCTATTATCGCACACGCGTGACCAGAGGATTGTGGTGATGCTCCTGGAGCACGGAGTGAATCAGTTTTTGTCGCTCCCCGTGAGTGGTGCCCGACTTGTGGGCAAGGTGCTCAGGGAGGTGGAAAACCGTAGGCCGCAATGTTGGTAGTGGTGTTGTGTGGAGGTGCGGTGGCTCTGACGCCGCTTGTGGCCCATTGGCTCGGGCTGAGGGCTTATGGGCGAAGGCTGTTGGCCCACACGGTCGAAATCTACGACTACCTGACGGGTTCCGAGGGGGAGTTGAGGCTCGGGGCAGTGGCGCCCCGCAGCAGCGGTCAGAGGTGGTGTGCTGGCAGGCTTATTGCCACCCTCTCGCATAATTTTGTGGAGTGTCGGGCCGAGCGTGTGAGGGCCCTGGCGACCCTCTGGGGTGTGGAACAGATGCTCCTTCAGACCATCCTCAGGGGCCATCCTCGTCGTGCCACCAAGGCTCTGGAGTTGCTCCTGGGGCTCCACCCTTCGCTGCCCACGGTGGTGCAGGTGGAGGGGCGTCGCTTTGGCTCTTTCGGTGCGGCCTTTGCCCGACTTTTGGTGCTCATCTATGGGAGCCCCTCGCAGGTGGCCACACTGCTGAAGATGCACCCCCACAGGCTCTGCTGGCAGGAGGTGGGGCGTGTGGTTGAGGTGCTCAGGATGCGCCACCCAATCCTGGAGCCGCTCCGCTGGGAGGGGGTTGCGGGCTATAATGTGGAGCTGCTGGAACTCTATATGGCCCAGGTGGAGGGTGTGGGCGATGTGAGAGAGGTGGCCGAGAGGCTCTCGGAGGCGCCCGAGAGGACGCTGCGCCGTGCCGCCACCAACACCCTCTGGAGTGTGCACCTGTTTGGTGTGGGCGAGGCTCTGCGCAGGGGGCCACGGGGGTAGTGCCCCGAGGGGCAATTTGCCATTGTGGCTAAAAATGACTACCTTGCGGAGTTTTTCAGAGAGAAATCATCAATAGAATATGAATTTTAGGGGAGTAATACTCGCTCTGCTTGGGCTGATGATGGTAGCATTTGGTGCCGAGGCGTCAGGCAAGAGCGACAATAACTTGAAGATTGAGATCATCAATGGCGAGCGTTGGTGGGGTCTGGCGGTAGACGATGGGCGCATAGCCCTGCCATTCGATGGGGGCTTTGTGGCCAGTACCTCGGAGTTTGCGGCAGGCTCGTTCAGGGCTAACTACCTCATCTCCAATCGTGGCCGCTTCCTCCATAGCCGTCAGCCTATGACGGTGAGCTACGACGGCTCGAGGTTGGTGGTGACCCCCGCCGAGGGCGAAGAGTTGGTGCTCGAGAAGGCGGGCCGCACACTGCGCGAAAGTTATATTATGAATCACCATAAGTACTTGGCAGATAGCGTCAAGACGGTTAGCTCTATGCACCTTTTCACTGCCCCTATTTATGAACTCGGAGGGAATGATGCGCTGCTCTACACCCAGCAGGATGTGCTCGACTTTGCCGCCCGAATTGAGGCGGAGGGGATGCCCAAAGGGGCCATTCTCCTGCCGCTGGGTTGGCACACACCCTCGGGCACTCTCGCCTTCGACGCTGTGGCCTACCCCGACCCCGAGAAGATGATTCGTGAGCTCCACGATAGGGGTATGACCGTTATGCTCACCATCTCGCCCTACATTATGGCTGCAGGTCGCAACTACCAACGATGTCGCAAGGAGGGCCGACTGCTCACCAATGCCAAGGGGGAGCCTATCGTCTTTCAGAGCCGACTCGGCTATACGGCCTGTCGCTCGCTCTGCTCGGAGTGTGTCGAGGAGATGAACGGCTCGCTCAAGAGGCTCCAGAAGGAGTATGGGGTGGATGGATTCTACTTCGACCTGCTCGATGCGGCCTCGCTGCTGGGCGACGATCGGGAGAAGGTGGAGGAGTACATTAGGGCGTGGCATAGCGTGAGTGAGGGTGTGGAGGAGGTCATCTACTCTTCGCCCCTGGGCTCGCCCGACAACCTGCTCTGCTGCTCGGTTTCGACCACACGCAACTACTCGTGGCAGGAGCTGCAGGGGAGTGTGGAGCGCACCATAAACGCCTCGCTGCTGGGCTATCCCCGCACCCTCTTTGCCGCAGGCATAGAGTTTGGTGGCGATAGTGAACTCATCCTTCGCACGGCACAGTGTGCGGCGCTTATGCCCATAGCCATTGTTCCCTATGCGGTGTGGAGTCTGGAGGATTTGTCGCCCATCAAGCGTGTGCTCCTGTGGCGTCAGGAGAATAAAGAGTATATAGCCGACCTTGTGGCACAGAGTGCCTCGACAGCCGAGCCCATTGTGCGCCATCTGGAGTATGAGTTCCCACGAATGGGCTTCACCAACTGCGATGACGAGTATATGTTTGGCTCAGAGTGGCTTGTGGCACCTCCGGTGGGCAAGGGTGTGACCCGTATGGTGCGCCTGCCGAAGGGCTCGTGGCGCGAGTGGGGCAGCGACCGTGTCTACCGAGGACCCCGAGTGGTCGACCTCGAGGTGGCGGATGGTAGGGTTGCTATCTTCCACAGAGAGTAGCTGCGAGCACATCTCGCGGGTGAATTTTGC
>JAGBYS010000007.1 GCA_017628675.1 Tidjanibacter sp. | reverse complement strand
GTTTTTCGGAGGCTTTATTCCACTCCTTGCGAGAGGTGAGCATCTCGGTCGAGAGCTCCTCCACCTTCTCACACAGCTCTGTCTTCAGAGCCAGATTCTTCCTCTGTTCCTCCTTAATGCCCTCGAAATACTCCTGATGCTGACGATTGATCCTCGAGGAGGCCTCTTTGAATCGCTCCCAAACGGCATCTTTGTGCTCGCTTGCAACGGGACCAATCTCCCTCCACTGCTCGTGCAGATCCTGCAACTTGCGGAAGGCTACAACCACCGATTCCTCGCCGGCGAGTGCCTCGGCAGCCTCACAAAGGGCTGTTTTGGCCTCCAGGTTGCGCTGCAAATCCAAATCACGGAGTTCTTTGTTAATCTTTACAAAGTTATAGAAGTTCTCAGTGTGGAGGTTGTAGGTCTCCCACACATCCTTCATATTGTTCTGTGGCACAGGGCCGGTCTCTTTCCAACGCTGCTGGAGCTGACGGAAAGTCTGGAAGGTCTGACCAACGGTCTCGCCAGCCTCCACCAGAGCCTTCAACTCCTCGATAATCTGGAGTTTCACCTTGAGGTTCTCCTCCTTGCTCTGCTCCAGAGAGGTCATATACTCCTCACGACGGGTGCGATAGAGTGCAAAGTACTCTTTGAGTTTTGCCTCCTGCTCATCTGCGGGAGCCACAAACTCCTCCATAACGCCACCCTCTTCAACAAACACTCTGCGCTTCTCATCAAGCTCTGCACGATGTTTCTTGTAGAAGGCAACCTTCACGGCCTCCACATCGTAGCGCAACGACTGCACAGGGCGGCTCTCAAGCAGCTCGGCAAAGTGGGCCACGAGTTCCTCTTTAGTCATCTTAGCCACCGCAGCAAGCGAGCTGGCAAGGTGGTCCTCGGTGTGCTCTTCACCAATCTCGTCGTTCTCCAACTTAAACTCGGGGGCTTCGGCGGCAAGTGCTGCGTCCTCCTCAGCAAAACTTACCGCAATACTCTCTTGGGCGACCATCTCGTCGCCATCAGTCACAGCCTCTGCAACAGCAGCAGACTCTTGGGTAGCAATGGTTTTCGCATCTTCGGCAGTGCCGACTTGTTCCTCTGGAACAGAATTAATTTTTTCGGTAGTCATAGTCGTAATAATTTTTTACGCGTTACTCACTTGTGCCGTACAAAAATAAAACTGTACAGCCAACCTACAAATGTACAGCATTTGATTCGATAATCCAACCTAACAAGTAATAAAATTACTTAGTGCAATTAAATTAGCTCAAAACAATAGGAAATCTCATTAAAAATATCTACCTTTCGGAGTTTTTCCAAGTGCGATGAACAATACTCGTGAATTATGAGCTACCGAATACTTTTAGTTGATGACGAACCGGACATTCTGGAGTTCGTGGGATACAACCTCACAAAGGAGGGTTTCGAAGTCCATACAGCAGCCAATGGAGTGCAGGCTCTGGAGAAGGCCGCCGAGGTGACACCCCACCTCATTCTGCTCGATGTGATGATGCCCGAGATGGATGGTATGGAGACCTGCAAAAGGCTCAAACAGTTGCCCTCACTTTCGCGCACCATCATAGTATTTCTCTCTGC
>JAGBYS010000039.1 GCA_017628675.1 Tidjanibacter sp. | reverse complement strand
GTTTCACATCGAGCTTGCTCAAATTGGGGTAGTGGATATAAAATAATACGGACTACCTCTCGGGTAGGTCTGACGCTTTCTGAGTTGTTGTGCAACTGCCCCGCGGCAAGCGTACGGGATCACAAACCGCCGATAGGCGGTGAAGTAATCCCAATCTCAATGGAAAATTGAAAATTACCAAACTAGGCTTGGTCAAAGTTGAAGAGGGGAATGAGAGAAATGCTAGAGATGGGGCCTATGGGACTTATAAGCCATATAAGACCTATAAGACTCACAATGCCTTTTAGCCCTTTTAGCCCTTTTAGCCCTTTTAGCCCTTTTAGCCCTTTTGACCCTTTCCCACACACCTATACAAAAAGTTCACGGGTACTAAAATTAATACCCGTGAACAAGGGGAGTAATAAGCCTGACAGCTGAACGCTGACTGCAGAGCGCTCTCGTTAGAAGCACCAGCCCAGGCGAATGCTGAACGAGAGTGCTATATTGTCGTTGCGGGTGCCGAGCCAGTTCCACACCTGGAAGCCGTGCTGATAGCCCGTATCGGCAGCCGTGCCGAACGAGTAACCACCTCCTACCCAGCCGTCCACAAGGAAACGCCCGAAGGCTCGCTGGTAGCCCGCCGTTGCAAGCAGTGCGCCCATCTGCGAGAGCGCACGGGGATGTGTGGGTGCCGCCGAGTCGTAGCTATAGCGGCAGAAGATAGCCTCGGGGCGCAGATAGAAGCCGTCGAGCGGGCGCTCGGCCGAGTAGTCGCCCAGAAAGAACTTGTGACCATAGCGCACGGTGAAGCCGAGGGGATTGTTGTTGTACTTGTCGTAGCCTGCCGAGATGAGGCTCACACATATCTCGGCACTCTGCTTCTGCTCGGGCAGCGCACGCTCGTAGGATATCTTGGTGCTGCCACTCGCCCACGAAAGGAAGGTGAACTTCACGGCACTCAGGCGGGCCTCCTGCGCATAACCCACAGCTGCCCCAAAGAGCAACGCGACCGCAAGAATGATTGTTTTAATGGTAATCTGTTTCATAACTGTTTAATGAGAAAAACGCATAGAGCGGAGGGATTTTTTTGCAAAACAAGAAGGCGAGGTGGCAACGGCCACAGCGAGTGCTGGTGGTGCTATCGACCGCCTTACCTTGAAAGCAAAAAAACGCATATAGCGGAGGGAATTTTTTGCCAAACAAGAAGGCGAGTCCGCAGTTTGCTGACGCAAATGAGGAACTCGCCTATCGAAGAGCGGTGAAAAATTCACCCGCTATATGCGTTTTTTAGAAGAAGCGCACACGATTATCCTCCACCTTCGCACCCTTATTCAGGTCGGCACCCAGGTTGTTCTGGAGGTTGCGAACAGCGGTCGACTCGAAGAGAGGCTTAGCGCTCTCGGCGGTGCTGTTCTCGAGGGTGGTGCGGCCGGTCACTACATATACATAGGCACCGCTATTGCCTGCAATAGTGCCGAGCTCGTTCTCAGCAGCGTTGGAGATTGCGCCAATGAGCTTGGTGTCGGGACCTACGCCCACGATGCTACCGGCATTGCCGAGCACCTGGTCGGCGTCGAGTACCTCTGCACCCAGGATCTTGGCTGCCTCCTCGATGGTGGCTGCACCCTTAACCTGCTCTGCAACATACTCAGCCTTGGCGTTCATACGGAGCTGACGAGCGATCTGTGCCGAAACCTCTTTCACGGGAGCATAGCCCTCCTCTTTGATGTTTGCAAC
>JAGBYS010000038.1 GCA_017628675.1 Tidjanibacter sp. | reverse complement strand
TTTTTTACAGTTTGGCCTTCGACTCGCAGTATACGCAGCGGAATTTGCCGGGCTTGTCGGTGCGAGGACGGAAGAGCGAATCTACATTCTCCATATTGGAGATGCAGCGTTTGTTGCTACATACATACTCGTTGCGAACTACATCTGCAGGAATCAGGTCGATGGTCTTGCTGTCGTCCTTAGCCCACTCGAGAAGCTTCATAATCAGAGCCATACGAACGAATTTACCATTCTCCACCTGGCGGAAGTAAGCAGCCCTGGGATCGGCATCAACCTCCACGGTGATCTCGTTTACGCGAGGCAGGGGGTGAAGGATGCACATATTGGGACGAGCATTCTTGAGTTTGGCGGGATCAAGGATGAAGCTATCTTTCAGACGGTCAAACTCATCCTCATCCAAGAAGCGCTCTTTCTGTACGCGGGTCATATAGAGGATATCCAACTCGCCCATAACCTCCTCCATCGAGGTAACCTCTTTGTAGGGGATGTTGTTCTTCTCGCAAACCTCCTGCCTCATATAGCTGGGCAGACGGAGCTGCTCGGGAGCGATGAGCACAACTTTGATACCCTGGTAGCGCGACATGGCCTTGATGAGCGAGTGAACGGTACGGCCGAAACGGAGGTCACCGCAGAAACCGATGGTGAGGTTGTCGAAGCGACCAACCTCGCGTTTGATAGTCAGAAGGTCGGTGAGGGTCTGGGTGGGGTGGCTGTGGCTACCATCACCAGCGTTGATAACGGGGATGCGCGAGTTGTTTGCGGCTACCAAAGCAGCACCCTCCTCGAAGTGGCGCATAGCGATAATATCTGCAAAACAGTTGATAGTCTTGGTTGTGTCGGCGCAGGTCTCACCCTTAGCTACCGAGGAGCTCTTAGCGTCCGAAAAACCGAGAACCGAACCACCAAGCTCCAGCATTGCCGAAGTGAAGCTCAAACGAGTGCGAGTACTGGGCTCATAGAAGAGAGTCGCCAACTTTTTACCTTTGCAAGCCTCCGTGTATTTCTCACGGTTTTCGATGATGTCCAATGCGAGATCGATAATCTCATTAAGCTCCTGCATTGAAAGGTCGGTGGGGTCAATCAAGTGTCTCATTGTCGTATTGTTATTTAATTTGGATTAAAGTATTTATTTAACTAACCTTTTGTATTCTTTTGTGACTTTATTTCTGCATCCAGCTCTCGTCCTGAGGGTTGGACATAAACTGTTTGAGGCGAGCCTCGTCGGCGGGTGCGATATAACCCTCCTCCACTGCTACGCTCACGAGAGTGTCGAAGTTGGAGAGCGAGTAGTTCACAACATTTGCCGCAGCAAGCCTCTCGAGGCCCTTCTTCATTCCGTAGGTGAAGATGCTCACAACACCAAGCACCTCGGCACCTGCCTCACGCAGAGCCTCTACAACATCGATGCAGCTGCCGCCTGTGGAGATGAGGTCCTCGATCACAACAACCTTTGCACCCTTCTCCAGGCGACCCTCAATGCGGTTGCCCCTGCCGTGGTCCTTAGCACTGCCACGCACATATCCCATAGGCATATCCAGAATGTCGGCAGCAATGGCTGCGTGGGCGATACCCGCAGTGCTTGTACCCATCAGCACCTCAGCCTCGGGGAAGCGCTCCTTAACGGTCTGGGCGATAGCACCCTCCACCACTTTGCGCGAGGCGGGAGCGGTGAGAATGAGGCGGTTGTCGCAATATATGGGGCTCTTGATGCCGCTGGCCCAGGTGAAGGGCTCATTGGGGCTCAGAAATACTGCCTTAATCTTCAGAAGCTCGGCAGCAATGATTTTCTCTGTTGTCATAACTCTATTATCTTTATTTCTTGTTACAAATTCAAAAACTCAGCAACGCATCTGCGATAAGCTGCCACGGGATCCTCGGCAGCGGTGATGGGACGGCCCACAACGATGTAGTCCGAGCCAATCTCGCGAGCCTTGGCAGGCGAGGTGATGCGCACCTGGTCATCGGCAGCCGAATCGGCAAAGCGGATACCGGGGGTGATGGTCATAAACTCGCCGCCACAAGCCTCCTTAACGATGGCAGACTCCAGAGGTGAGCACACAACACCATCGAGTCCGGCCTCTTTGGCATTCTGGGCATATTTGATGATGGTATCGCCAATGGTGGCACCAATCAGAAGCTCCTGCTGCATGGTCTGCTCGGAGGTCGAAGTGAGCTGCGTTACGGCAATCAGCAAGGGGCGCGAACCATCCTCACGAGTAAGACCCTCCAGGGCAGCCTTCATCATCTCCACGGTGCCTGCAGCGTGAACATTGACCATATCCACATCCAAGGCCGAAAGGACCTTCATAGCCTTGCGGACCGTATTGGGAATATCGTGCAGTTTCAGGTCGAGGAAGATCTTATGTCCTCTTCTTTTAATCTCTTTCACGATAGCGTTACCCTCGGCATAGTAGAGCTCCATACCGATTTTCAGGAAAGGCTTGCGTGCCTCCCCCTCAAATTTATCCAAAAAAGCCATAGTCTGCTCTGCCGAGGCAAAGTCACAGGCAATGATTACATCCTTTGCGTTTATCATACGATTCCAATTATATCTGTTAGTTTCTTAATTCCAAGTCTTTCCATCTCCTTTGGGAGGTTCTCGATAATCTCTTTGCACGCATAGGGGTTGCGCAGGTTTGCTGCACCCACCTCTACGGCCGAGGCACCCGCCATCATCATCTCAATAACATCCGAGGCGCTCTCTACACCACCGCAGCCGATGACGGGAATGTTACAGGCCTTCGACACCTGATAGACCATCCTCACAGCCACGGGGAAAACTGCCGCACCCGAGAAACCACCCATAGTATTTGCAATCACGGGCTTGCGGGTGCGAGTGTTGATTCTCATTCCGAGCATCGTATTAATCAGACAGATACCATCTGCACCGGCCGCCTCGGCAGCCTTGGCGATAGCCACAATATCGGTCACGTTGGGGGTAAGTTTTACATACAAGGGCTTTGTGATAACCCTCTTTACGGCCCTGACCACCTCTGCCACGGAGTCGGGCGAGGTGCCAAAGCTCATACCGCCGCCGTGCACATTGGGGCACGACACATTAAGCTCGATAATCTCCACCTGCTCCTCGTGGGTGATTTTCTGGCAACACTCCACATACTCATCAATCGAGAAGCCGCTAATGTTGGCAATGATGGGTTTATGGAACTTCTCGCGCATCTTGGGCAGCTCCTCACTTATCACGGCGTCGATGCCGGGATTCTGAAGGCCCACGGCGTTAATCATTCCCGACGAACACTCCGCAACCCTTGGCAGGGGGTTGCCGTAGCGAGCCTCACGAGTGGTACCCTTGAAGGATATCGAGCCCAGAATGTCAATATCATAGTACTCCGCCATTCCGTAGCCATAGCCAAAGCAACCGCTGGCAGGAATCACAGGATTGTCGAGCTCAACACCGCTGAGCACAACCTTCATATCTCGCTCCATTACTTCCATATCAAATCCTCCTTCATAAATACGGGTCCCTCTTTGCAGATGCGCTTTGCTCCCGAGCGGGTCTCCACGCTGCAACACATACAGACACCAAAGCCGCAAGCCATCCTCTCGTCAAGGCTGACCTCACCACTCCACTCCAGCGTGTTGCACACGGCCTTGAGCATAGGCATTGGGCCACAAGCGTAGAAGTAGTCACACTCCAGCCCCTTCTCGCGGATGACATCCGTCACAAAGCCTTTGGTGCCCATTGTTCCATCGACTGTTGCCACATAGACCTCGGCACCAATCCGCTCAAACATCTCCTTGGCCACCACATCCTTTGAGGAGTTGAAACCAAGAATTACAACGGGTTTAATACCTCTTGCAAGTAGTTTTTTGGAGAGGTTGTACAGTGGTGCGCAACCAATGCCGCCACCAAGCAGTGCGGGTCTCTGGCACACCTTATCCTCACTAAATCCCCTGCCCAGGCCGGTCAGGATATCCAACTCGGCTCCCAGGGGCAACCTGCTCATAATCTCCGTACCCTCGCCCACAATGTCGTAGAGCAGGGTGATGGTCTTCTCGTCGTAGTCGCAGATGGATATGGGACGGCGCAGAAACTTGCCCTCCACAGCCACATTCACAAACTCGCCAGCCGAGCCGACATACTGCGTATCGCCCTCCAGGACCATAAGCATAGTCTTGGCCGAAAGTGGGCGATTTTCTATTACTTTATATATATCTCTTTTGTACATAGTCCTCTCTTTTGCCCCTTATTTTTCGTAAGCAATCTTACCCTTGGCAATGGTCAGCAATACCTCTCCACGAAGGCGCATACCCTCCAGAGGGGTGCTCTTACCCTTGGAGAGGAAATCTGCGGGATCGACCGTAAACTCCGAGCCGAAATCGACCAGTGTGGCGTCGATAACCTCACCTCGTTTGATACCATCTCCCAATCCAAGCAGGCGCCTGGGGGTGACAGACATTATCTCCACGAGCCTTTCGAGGGTGATGAAATGGCCGGCCACCATAAAGGTGTAGATCGCAGCAAGCGAAGTCTCGATACCCACAACGCCCATAGCACTCTTCTGGAGCCCACGGGACTTCTCCTCGGCCGAATGGGGTGCGTGGTCGGTGGCGATAACATCGATGGTGCCATCGGCAACACCCTTGCGCAGAGCCTCCATATCCTCTCTTGCCCTCAGCGGGGGATTCATCTTAAAGCGGCCCTCCTCACGCATATCCTCATCGCAGAGCGCCAGATAGTGGGGTGCTGTTTCGCAAGTGACCTTCACTCCCCTACGCTTTGCCTCCCTGATGAGCTCCACGCTCTCCTTAGTGGAGATATGGCAGCAGTGCAGGTGGCAGCCCGTGCGCTCGGCAATCTCTATATCTCTCTTCACCTCGGCCCACTCGCTCTCGGAGCAGATACCCTTGTGGCCGTGAGCCTTGGCCCACTCGCCATCGTGGATGTAACCACCACGAAGAAGGCTCTCCACTTCGCAGTGGGCGGCGAGAATCTTGCCCGTGGCGGCAACGCCCCTCATAGCCTCCTCCATACGCTCGGCCGACTGCACACCGGTGCCATCGTCTGAGAAACCTGCTACGAAAGGTGTAAGAGTCTGATAGTCGACACACTCCTCGCCCTGACGAGCCGTCGTGATGGTGGCATAAGGAAGTACCTCAATTATTGCATCGCGCTCAATGATGTCAAACTGCTCCTTTATGTTTTCAAGCGAATCGGGAGTGGGATTTAGATTGGGCATAGGGCAAACCACCGTGAAGCCGCCACGGGCCGAGGCTCGTGTGCCGCTATAGATGGTCTCCTTGTAGCCGTAGCCTGGCTCGCGCAGGTGGACATGCATATCCACAAGTCCGGGCAGCAACATTTTGCCGCTTGCCTCCACCGTCCTGATGCCCTCACGAGGGGTTATGTGGTCCGAAATCTCCACAATGCGACCATCCTCCACAAGCACATCACGCTGAACGAATGAGCCCTCGAGCCACACCTTTGCGCCGCTGATCAGAAGACTCACACTTGCCGTACAATTCATACTTTCAACCTCCCTTACTTGAAATTTAGCATAAAAAAAAGAGGCAACTCGCGGGGGCGACTTACCTCTATATTACCAAAAACGACAAAAGACAACGCGACATTTGCTGCTCCACCTTGTGTGCCTGCTGCACCGCAAACGAGTTTTTATTGCAAATTGTCATAACCGCTTCTGTCATTTATTTGCTCACAAAAGTACGAACAAATTTCGTAACTTGAAAGCCGTGGCCACATTTTTATGACATTTTAATCAACATTTTCGCTCTGCCCAATGGATTTGTGAAGATGGTGGGCGGGGAGGTGGAAAATAAATTTTATTTTCTTAGAGAAAATAGATACTTTTGCAGAATTGAAACCCAATAAACAAAAGATTCTTCAAGGTGGCAAAGCAAGATAAACAGAAAGAGACACCGCTGATGCAGCAATACTTCTCGGTGAAGGCAACCCATAGCGACGCAATACTCCTCTTCCGCGTAGGCGACTTCTACGAAACCTACGGCGAGGACGCATTGGAGGCTGCGGCCATACTTGGCATTGCCCTCACTCGCAAGGGCAACGGCCCGGGCAACTATATCGAGATGGCCGGATTCCCCTATCACGCCGTCAATACCTATCTGCCGAAGTTGGTGCGTGCAGGTCGTCGTGTGGCCGTATGTGAGCAGCTCGAGGACCCCAAGAGTGTCAAGGGTCTTGTCAAGCGTGGCGTTGTGGAGCTCGTAACCCCGGGTGTGGTGATGAACGAAAATGTGCTCTCGGCTCGCGAGAACATCTTTCTTGCTGCCATATCCTTTGGCGAGAAACGCAACGGCATAGCCCTTCTGGACCTCTCCACAGGCGAGTTCTATGTTGGCGAGGGCGACAACAACTACACCGACAAACTCATTGCCGGCTTTGCACCCAAGGAGATTGTCTATGAGCGTGGCCGTGAGGAGCAGTTCTCGCGCGCCGTGAGCGGTCAGAACTACACCTACCGCCTCGACCGCTGGGTTTTCAATGAGGAGGTTGCACGCAAGAAGTTGTGCAAACAGTTTGGCGTTCGTTCCCTCAAGGGATATGGCATTGAGCGTATGGGCGACGGCATTACCGCAGCGGGTGCAATCCTCCACTACCTCGACTACACTGAGCACAAGGATATTGCCCACATCAGCTCCATTTCGCGCCTTGATGCGGATAGCTATGTGTGGATAGACCGTTTCACGATTCGCAACCTCGAGCTGCTTGGCTCGAGCAACAACGACCCTCGCGGATGCTTTGTGGGGGCCATTGATCGCACCTCTACCCCTATGGGTGGCAGGCTTCTGCGCCATTGGGTCACAATGCCCATCAAGGATACCGCCAAGCTCAACGCCCGTTTCGACACGGTGGAGGCCATCAGGAGTGACGACGAACTTCGTGAGGGTATCCTCGAGTCGCTCAACGCCATCAGCGACCTTGAAAGGCTCGCCTCGCGCATTGCCGTAGGGCGCATCACCCCTCGTGAGGTGAACTCCCTGAAGGACTCCATTGGCGCCATCGAACAGCTCAAGATTCTGCTCGAAGGCTCCGACAACTGCGCTCTTTGTGGCGTTGCCGAGAGGCTCATAGTTCTTGATGAGGTGCGTCGCAGAATCGCCACAACACTCTACCCCGACCCACAAAACAACCAGATACAGAAGGGCGGCATTATTGCCGACGGCGTGGATGTAGAACTCGACGAACTTCGTGGTATAGCCATCCACGGCAAAGACCGCATTGCTGAGATTCAGCAGAATGAGAGTCTGCGCACGGGTATTCCCTCGCTGAGAGTGAGTTATAACAATGTCTTTGGTTACTACATTGAGGTGCGCAACGCCCACAAAGACAAAGTGCCTGCCGAGTGGGTGCGCAAGCAGACCCTCACAAATGCAGAGCGCTACATTACGGCCGAACTGAAAGAGTACGAAGAGAAGGTGCTGGGTGCCGAGGAGCGCATCCTGGCCATCGAGGCCCGCCTCTGGGAAGAGCTCTTGGGCCACCTTGCAGGCTCCCTTGTGGAGCTTCAGCGCAATGCGGCCACCATCGCCCGACTCGACTGCCTCACATCCTTTGCGACAATGGCCATCGAGAGGGGCTATGTGCGCCCCGAGGTGGCAGATGATAAGGTTATCGACATCCGCGATGGTCGCCACCCCGTAATTGAGATGCTTATGCCCGTAGGCGAGCAGTATATCCCCAACGATGTCTATCTCGACGACAAGGAGCAGCAGATAATGATGATTACGGGTCCCAATATGTCGGGTAAGAGTGCGCTGCTGCGCCAGACGGCCCTCATTGTGCTGATGGCACAGATGGGCTCGTTTGTGCCCGCATCGAGTGCCCATATCGGCATTGTGGATAAGATTTTCACCCGTGTAGGCGCGAGCGACAACATCTCGCAGGGCGAGAGTACCTTTATGGTGGAGATGCTCGAGAGTGCCTCAATCCTGAATAATGTCACCGACCGCAGCCTTGTGTTGCTCGATGAGATTGGCCGAGGCACAAGCACCTACGATGGCATTTCGATTGCGTGGAGTATGGTGGAATACCTACATAATCATCCGCGCGCGCGTGCGAAGACCCTCTTTGCAACCCACTACCACGAGCTCAACCAAATGGAGGAGAGCCTCAAGAGGGTTAAGAACTACAATGTGTCCGTCAAGGAGGTTAATCGCTCGGTGCTCTTCTTGAGGAAGTTGCAAAGGGGCGGTACGGACAACTCGTTTGGTATCCACGTGGCAAGGCTCGCGGGTATGCCCTCGAAGGTTGTCGAGAGGGCCGATGAGATTCTCTCGGTGCTCGTAGCATCCCACGCCGACGACTCCCTCGCAGTGGAAGAGTCGGCCAACAAGAAGGGTAAAGGTGTGAAGGCTATGCCCAAGGTGAAGCCCGCCCAGACCTCGCCCCAGATGGGCATACAACTCTCGATGTTCCAGCTCGACGACCCTGTGCTGGTGCAGATAAGGGACCAGATCCGCGATCTGGACATCAACTCCCTCACCCCTCTCGAAGCGCTCAACACGCTCAACGAGATTAAGAAAATCACAGGATTGTAGTACCAATCCCTCCAAAATAACAAACGGCTCGGGCAGAAGATGTCCGAGCCGTTAGCGTTTAAGATGGTCAGTTAAGTATTTAGTTGGGGAAAAGTTGGGGCGGGATTAGAATGTGAAGCCCACCGACACCTGCATCGCATTCTCCCTTTGGGTGCGGATGCTGTAGCCAATGCCGAGCGAGAAACGGCCAAATACCTCTCCAAGGCTATCAAGGAGGCCACGGGGCGTTCGGCCTCGGATTGGATAGATGAGTATGTGGCAACCGAGAGCAAGGCGCTACTCTACTCCACCACCAAGACCATACAGCAGATTGCCTCTGAGCTACATTTCGACTCCCAATCGCTCTTTGGCAAGTACTTCAAGCGTGTGACGGGCATATCGCCTCGCGAGTACCGAACAAGCATAGCGCAAGGCAACAGCAATTAGCACCCCGCCATACAGACATAATAAAAGCGAGCAGGAACCCGGCTGTGGATTCCTGCTCGCTTAATAATTATAATAGAGGTATGTTTCTTTAGCGTTTCGAGCGATACTGTTTCCTTTCACGCTCCTTCATCATAGCCTCCTGCTGACGCTGTGCCTCCTCGAGGCGCAACTGCCATTTGCTCTTCTGTTTCTTGCCGCCATTGGCCTTAGCCTTGGCAAGCATCTTCTCGCGCAGACGCTCCTCGTTCACACCATAGCGGAATGCATAGTTGATGATGATGGTCACCATCTGCGACACGAAGTAGTAGTAGCACAGACCGCTGGCATAGTTGTTCATCCACATCAACATCATAATGGGCATCATATAGAGCATCATAAACTTCATACCTGCCATACCGGGTGCGGCAGCGGTCTGCTCCTGCTCCTTATAGGTCAGTTTGCTATAGAGGAACAAGGTTACAGCCATAATGAGGGCCATAAGGCTCACGTGGTCGCCGTACCAAGGAATATTGAAGGGCAAATTCAGCACGCTATCGTAGGTCGAGAGGTCCTTCATCCACAAGAACTGCTGACCGCGAAGCTCAATAGCCGTGGGGAAGAAGCGGAACATTGCAATCAGCACGGGGAACTGAATGAGCATAGGCAAGCAGCCGCCCATAGGACTCACACCACACTTCTTGTAGAGCTCCATAGTGGCCTGCTGACTCTTCATCATCTCCTGCTGGTCGGTCTGTGCCTTGGGGTACTTGGCCTGAATTGCAGCCAACTCGGGACGGATGGCACGCATCTTGGCCGATGACATCATCGACTTGTAGGTGAAGGGGAAGATGATGAGCTTAATGAACAGAGTAAGGAGCAGAATGATCAGACCATAGCTTGCAATGAACCTGCTCAGAAGGTCAAACATAGGGATGACAATCAGGCGGTTTACCCAGCTAACCAGGCGACCACCCAGCTGCACAACTTTCTCCAGACCCAGGTCATACTCCTTCAGCAGCGAGTACTTATTGGGGCCATAGTAGAACTTGAAGCTGTAGTTATCCTTGTTTGTATCGAAAGGAACGCTCACGATGGCCTTGTAGTCCTTGATGTAGCCGGTGCCGGGCTTGTAGGTATCGAAGCCCACCTCGCCATTTGCAAAGCCATCCTCGGCAATCATAATCGACGAGAAGAACTGCTGCTGGAAAGCAAACCACTCAAACTCGGTCTGGATGGTCTCGCTGCGGCTACCGCTGCCACGCTTGCCCACCTCGGCCATACCGAGTTTCTCCACCTTCCTGTCATCGGGGAAGAGGTACGAGAGTGTGGTATACATATTCTCGTTCTTGTAGCCACGCTCGTTCTGGTAGGAGGTGTTCTTCCACTCCATATCGAAGGCGGTGGTGTTGCGCATCCACTCATCCATACCAATGAAATTCACATCGAAATCGACCATATAGTCGTTCTCGGTAATGGTGTAGACAAACTCCAGAGCATTGGCCTCATCTACTTCCAAGCGCATCCTAAGCCTCTGTGCCTCACGGCCATCCTCGGTGGTGAAGCGCTCTACATCGGAGGCTGCAAAGTAGAAGTTCTCGGTGTTGAGTTTCGACTCGCCATAGCCCCTGCGCATATAGAAGCCCAGGTCGAACTT
>JAGBYS010000006.1 GCA_017628675.1 Tidjanibacter sp. | reverse complement strand
GTTGGTGTCGATGCTGCCAGCCAGGTTGCTGGTGTCGATTTTGCCATCGGTGAAGTTGCCATTGTAGCGCACTTCGGCGATAATCGTAAGTACCTTCACACCCAAACCTGCGGTCCAACTCATCGTGGGCTCGTTGTAGGCAGCCACGAAGTCATCCTGAGTGAGATCGCCAAAGCCCTTCTCGGAGGCGATAGCAAACACGGGGCCCGCATTGATCCTCACACTTGCAAGGCTACCCAAGCCAAACTCTGCACCAAGGAGCACGGGAAAGTCGATGTAGGTGTGCTTCTCGGTATTCTGGCTATTGTCGGTCACCATAGGGATGGTGATGGTGGTGTTGGTATACTGCAACTCGGGCTGAATGTAGAGGGGAAGGCTGGGAATGTTCAGGCGAGCGAACACGGTACCTGTCCAACCCGTACCGTCGGCCTTGATTGCATTTGTAATCTCCTCCTGAGTAGTAGGAACCATCTGGCTCGAGGAAACAATACCAACTCGGCCACCGATATTGAGGATGCCGAGAATATTATTAGCCCTTGCCGAAAGGCTCAGCGAGAGCAAAACGAGGCACGAAAGTACAAGTTTTTTCATCTTTGCATATGTTTTTAAACGGTGAATACCATAATTATATGGCGCAAATATAATATATATTATTCAAAAATGATGCAAAAGGGCTTTTTTTTCTCAAAGTTCCTTATCTTTGCAGTCAAATTAATCAAAAAGACGAGTATGAGTTTAGTCGCAATAGTAGGTCGCCCCAATGTGGGTAAGAGTACATTTTTCAACCGTTTGGTAGGTATGCGTCAGGCAATTGTGGATTCCACCGCAGGCACCACACGCGACCGCCACTATGGTAAAACCGATTGGAATGGCAGGGAGTTTTCGCTCATCGACACGGGTGGTTACTCGGTCGGCAGCGACGACGCCTTCGAGGAGGAGATTCGCAAACAGGTGCATCTGGCCATCGACGAGGCCGACCTGATTCTCTTTATGGTGGAGGTGTCGACGGGCATTACCGACCTGGACCAGATGGTGGCCGATGTGTTGCGTCGTAGCAAGAAGCCCAGCCTATTGGTAGTCAACAAGGTGGACAACTACGAGCTCATCTACGGCTCCAACGAGTTCTACGCCCTGGGCCTCGGTGACCCCTTCTGCATCAGCTCTATGAGCGGTAGCGGCACCGGCGATCTGATGGACAAAATCGTGGAGCTCCTGCCCGAGGACAAGCCCGAGGTGGAGGAGGAGCTCCCCCGCATCACCATCGTGGGTCGTCCCAATGTGGGCAAGTCGTCGCTCACCAACGCACTTCTGGGCACCGAGAGGAACATTGTGACCAACATTGCAGGTACCACTCGCGATAGTATCAACACCCGCTACAACAAGTTCGGTCTGGACTTCTATCTGGTCGATACTGCAGGTCTTCGCAAGAAGGGCAAGGTGACCGAAGACCTTGAGTTCTACTCGGTTATGCGCTCCATCAGGGCCATCGAGAACTCCGATGTGTGTGTGCTGATGTTGGATGCTCGTCAGGGCATCGAGTCGCAGGACATGAACATCTTCTCGCTCATCGTTCGCAACAAGAAGGGCTGCGTGATTGTGGTCAACAAGTGGGACCTCATCGAGAAGGGCAACAACACTATGAAGGAGTGGAAAGAGGCACTGCTCTCGAAGCTCGCCCCCTTCAGCGATGTGCCCATCATCTTCACCTCCGTAATCAACAAACAGCGCATTATGGATGTGCTCCAGACCGCCATTCAGGTCTATGAGTCGCGCCGCCGTCGCATCTCCACCAGCGAGCTGAACGAATACCTGCTCCCCATCATTGAGGAGACCCCTCCCCCAATGACCAAGGGCAAATATATCCGCATCAAGTATGTGACCCAGCTCCCGACCGTCACCCCCTCGTTCGCATTCTTCGTGAATCTGCCCCAGTATATCCGCGACCACTATCGCCGCTTCCTGGAGAACAAGATTCGCGAGCACTGGGACTTCTCGGGTGTGCCGATGCAGATCTACTTCCGTCAGAAATAATCCCACACAAGAAGGCCTGCAATGAGCCCCAAAGTGAGGACCTATTCGATGCCCGTAGCAATGGTTGTGGGAGCCCTCTTCCACGACCAAATCGGGCCATTGGATGTGCTCTCTCCGTACCTCATTGCGGCTATGCTTTTTGTCACATTTACCCGAGTAAAAGCAGCTGAACTAAAACTTGAGCGGATACACCTCGGGCAGCTTGCCATTCAGCTTGTTGGCTCCATCCTACTCTACCTTTGCTTGAGGTGGCTTGGGGTCAATGAAATCATCTGTCAGGGGGCACTGATTTGTGTCCTTATTCCCACGGCTATGGCATCGGTTGTGGTGGGTGGAATGTTGGGTGCAAATGTGACCACAATGACCACCTTCACGCTCCTTTCCAATATGTCGGTAGCGGTGGTCGCACCTCTGATTTTTTCGCTCATCGGAAGCCATACGGAGCTACCATTCCTGACCTCCTTCTGGCTCGTTTTGCGTCGCCTTCTGATGCTCGTTGTGCTCCCATTTGTGGCCTCACAACTGCTCGGCAAGGTTGCGCCCAAGGCTCGCGACTATGTCAAGTGTCACCAATCCTGGTCGTTCTATCTGTGGCTCGCCTCGCTCACAATCCTTATGGCCTCGACCACCTCGTTCATCCTCGCCCAACCCAAGGAGAACATCGATCTGGAGGTGTGGATGGCGGTGATTGCGGGTCTGCTTTGCGTGGGCCAATTTACCATTGGCCGCTGGTGGGGCAAGCGCTGCGGCGACAAGATTGCGGGTGGTCAGTCGGTGGGCCAGAAGAACACCCTGCTTGCCATCCTGCTTGCCCAGAGTTACCTCCACCCCCTCTCGTCGGTCGCACCCGCAGCCTACATCGTATGGCAAAACCTCATCAACAGCTGGCAACTCTCTCGCAAAAAATAGCCCAATCAGACCTATAAAACATACATCCATATAAAACAACTCACGGGTATTAAAATTAATACCCGTGAGTTGTTTTTATTACATTGGCGTTTGTGGGTAAACCTACATCACCTCAACGGAGAGGATACCGTTACGGGTCATAACGACCCTGAAGCGGCGGTAGCTCGTCTGCGTGCCCTCAACGAGCTGCATTACGATATTAATATAGTATATCTTCTGCACCCTCACGGTTGCCACATTGCCCTCGACATCGAGCGTATCGACAGGCACCTCGGGGTTATCCATCTTCTGGATGAAGCGGTGCATATGGAAGCGCAGAATCTCATTGATACCCTTCACGGGATAGGTGCTGCCCGCCGCAAGTTGCTTATTATCGAGCATCAGGCGTTTGCGATAGAGCACAATCTTCTCCTCGAAAATCTGGTTCTCGGCCTCCACCAGCGATGAGCGGCCACGGATGTCCATAACCTCCCTCGGGGCCTTGGTTTCGCTAATGAAATCGACACCCTCCTTGAAGAGTCCCACCTTCTGTTCGTGCACCTTCACCTCGGCCTTATTGTCGTAGTACTTATTGCCGAGTCGGTGGGCGAAATAGTAGCGCATAAGCTCCTTGATGCGGTCCTTGAGCATATAGCTCACCACCAACACCACAAACAGCGGGCCCGTAATGTTGCCATACTTGAGCTGTGCAAACCAAGCAACGCCCGTAGCGAAAATCATCGCCAGACCTGCAGCAAGGCTATAGTAAATCTGCTCCACAGCAAACCCGTCGCGCTTCTTGTCGAGCTTAATGTAAAGGTCACTCTCGATATACTTCTTCAGCAGTCCGTAGCGGAACACGAGCTGGCGGTTGCTCTCCATCTCCTCGGGCTCGACAATCTCATACCCCTGTGCCACCTTATAGCTCTTCTCACTCCTCATAAGCTCCACAAGCTTGGCCCTCGGGCCGGCGAGCTGAGGACTTGCAAGGCGGTCTATCACCTTCACGATGCGCAGCGTCTGCACATCGATAATGTGGCTCATCATCTCGTCGCCAAACAGAAAATAGTTCCTCATCTTATCGTCCACCGTGGGGACATTGATGAGCTGATAGAGGCGGCGATACTCATTGATAATGCTCCTCACGCCCTCGGCAAAGTTCTCCGACAGGTAGGCCACCTCATTGATGGCGGTGCACCTGCTCGTATGGACCGAATGGTTCCTCAGGGCGCTCTTGAAGATGGCGGCAAACATCTTAATCTCCGACTCGTAGTTCTCCACCGCACTCTTGGTGGGCGACGAAGCGAGCTCAGAAAAGGCTCTCCTCAGCTCCGCAAAGGGTAGCGACTCGGGGTCAGCCAACTCGCGCAGCAGATAGACGGGCGTAATCATCCTCACATTGGACTTAATGTCGCGATAGAACTGATCCTTGCCGTAGGTCTGGGGGTTGATATCGAGGCTATTCGGCACAAAAATCCACGAATTAACCACGAACTCGCTATGCTCGACCTCGGGGTTGCCCTCGAAGCCGAACTTAAATTCGACGGAAAAGTTGTCGTGTTTTTTCGCTTGAATAGTAATCATCTTCCAATAAATTTCTTCACACACATATATAGCCGAGTCAGAGGGTTGGGAAACCATAGCACCACACCACCGACAGGATTTCGGCGTATGGTTGTCGGGTGGCGGGCCGTAGGCGGTTTCCCCTCCTCACCCCTCCGCTCGTCTATTATGGTAGTATGTGGTTAGTCATTAAAACAAGCCGGGTGTGTGGCCGAGCCACTGGAGCACGGTCTGGCCCCAGAGGATAATGAGCACCCAGGCGATACCCATCATCGTGATACCATACTTGAAGGTGTCGCTCCAGCTGTAGTGGTTGGTCGTATAGAGCAGTGCCGCAGGCTTACTGTTGAAGGGCAGCACATAGACGTGCTCAATCAAAAGTGCCACGGGGAAGGCAAGGCTCATAATGGGGTAGCCAAACTTCTGGGCCGTAGCAATGGCGATGGGCACAAAAATCATCGTACGCATATTCTTGCTCGAGAAGACCAGAGCACTGAGCAGCATAAAGCCTGTGAGCACCACATAGAGCACCCAATAGGGGGTGTTGGCGGTGATTCCGAGGCTATCGAAGACCGCATCCACGATTGTCACGTGGAGGTCTGTTGCATTAAGACCCGAGCCGAGAACATAGGCACCAGCCGAGAAGAGCATAAGGTGCCAGGGGATATCCACATCGTTCCACTTAACGATGCCGATGCCGGGCATAAGGGCCACAACCGCACCAATGAAGGCCACGGTCGTCTCGTCAATGCCGTGCCACTCCTTGGAAACCCACAGCACAAGCACGCCGACAAAAATCAGCACCGAGCGAATCTCGTCGAAGGTCACCTTGCCCATCGCGTTGAGCTCCTTGCGCAGACGCTCCATACCACCCTCAATCTGGGGTTTGGCCTCCGCCTTGCTCACGGGGAAGATCAACTTCGCGCCCACAAACCAGCCCAAGAAAAGCAGAATAAGTGCCAGGGGCAGAGCCGCATAGAGCCAATCGGAATAGGAGATTGCATCGAAGCCCACAGCACCCGCAATAATCGACACGGCAAGCAGGTTGGCACCCGAGCCCGTCATAAAGCCACTCGCACCGATATTCACTGCAAAGAGGTTCTGCAGCACCAGGTTACGGCCCACATTGTTGCGCTGGCCATTGCCCGCACCATAGATTGCAGCCACCACCATAAAGATGGGCAGCAGGATGGTTGCCTTCACCGTCGTTGCCGAGATGAACATCGAGAGCACAAGGTTGATGATGATGAAGCTGAAGAAGACACCGCTGGCATTCTTACCAAACTTAAGCACAAACCAGAGCGCAAAGCGTTTTGCGACCCTCGTCTTCACGAGCATACTTGCCAACACGAACGAGAGGATATTGAGCCACATTACGGGGTGGCCGAGCTGTGCAAAGGCCTCCTTCTGGGGCACCACACCCGTGAGTACCACGCCCAAAATCACCAGAAGCGAGGTGAGGTAGTTGGGAATGGCCTCCGTTACCCACAGCACGATGGCCGCAGCAAAGACAGCCAACATTGCATAGTTGATGCGGATGAACTCCACAATGCCGCCCACATCCTTCAGGCGTTTGATGGCCTTATCGCCAGTGAGCCCGTCGGCGGTAATGTTATCCAAAAAGCCGATGTTGGCAAGCCAATAGATGAGCACAAAGACCAACACAGCAATGGGCCCACCCAGGCGGGCCATCCATCTCTCAAAGCCGCTCTTCTGCATCTTGGGCAGCTTCTCGACCTTATAGTTGTTCATATCCAGCGGATCGAACACCTTCTCCTCTTCGGGATTCATATTAGTAGTTTCTGCCATAGTTTTATATGTTTTTTTATTAATTATTTCATCTTTTGGTGGGCAGCCTCACCCGAGGGGGCCGCCAGGTGTCGCATTTGTTACAATAATGTGGTCACTCGTCATCGGGGCCGACATACCCCACTTTCGGTGTGACGAGTGGTGATACTCCCTTTGGGGCAGGCACTCTCCCACCCCAAAGGTCATATCTTCTTTCTCATCAATAGTCTTTCATTGTGGCCACACAGAACTATGGTGTGGCACACGAAAAAAAGTAAGTTAGTTATTGCGGACAATGTCTGCGCTATAGAGCTGACCGGTGCTATCGCAAGCAAACCACGCCTTGTTGTTCTCGAAATCGAGGCAAATACCCTCAATCCAAGGCACAGGACTCTTGAAGCGAGCGATAAGCTCACCCCAAATAGTGAAGTTCACAATCTCCTTATTGTCGCTCCAAGCATCAACAGCCCAAAGTGTATTATTGGTCGTATCGAACCAGAGGTCCGAGAAGCACTCGGTGATGAAGTCCGCCATATAGCTCAGGGCTACACCCTGGTGCTCCAAGGAGTAGATAATGAGCTCGGCAGGTGACTGATTGGCTACATAGAGGTAGCCGTCGTGGTAGGTAATACCCTCCAGACCGCCGTTAGACTCTGTGCCGGTGGTATCGATGTGGACAAGGCGTTTGTAGTTCCACTTGGAATCCTCCTCAGTTACGGTCCAAATGAAGTTGCCACCCTCCTCGCTCAGGTAGTAGATACCTGTTTCGGGGTCGAGAGTCACGCCCTCCATATCCTTACCAGTACGCACAAACTCCTTCTCTTCCCTTGTACCGTCGAAGTTGATGTTGTAGAGCCTACCGTTGTAGTTGCTCACACCAACCAGACCGCTCTTATCTTTGTTGAAGCAAAGACCCGAGAAGTCGCCAATCACATCACTGCTGGCGAAGTTGGTCTTCCAGTTGGTGAACTCTGCAACAGAGCACTGGGGCACATCTTTGGTGATGTTGGGTGCCGGAGCAGGCTCGGGTTCGGGCTTAGGCTCGGGCTTGGGCTCGGGTTTCTCCACATCGGGAGTGGGATTCTTACCCTCATCATCGCCGGTAACGGGGTCGCTGCAAGCCAGCATACTAAGGGCCAACAAGCAGCAGATGAAACTCTTTTTCATAGTTCTAACTAACTCTTTTTTGATGAATAATTTGTCTGGTTACTACCAGTTTTTGTAGGGGTTCTTCATAAGCATCGAGTTGTAGTACTTCACATCGCCGGTGACCTCCTCGCCCAACCACTCAGGTTTAGCGAAGTTCTCATCCTCCGATGCAAGCTCAACCTCTGCTACGATGAGGCCCTCGTTGTCGCCGTAGAACTCATCCACCTCGTAGGTGTGCTCACCAGCCTCAACGAGATAACGGGTCTTGTCAATCACGCCGGGCTCGCAGATTTTCAGGAGCTCCTCAACCTCAGCGGTAGGAATCTCTTTCTCCCACTCGTAGCGACTTGCGCCGCTTGCCGAGCCGATACCTTTAATGGTAATGAAGCCCTTCTCGCCTTTGATCCTCACGCGAACGGTGCGCTCGGGCACGGACGAGAGGTAGCCCTGGGTGATGCGGGTAGCCTTCTTGGCGAGCGATTTGAACTCACCTGCTACCAAAAATTTTCTTTCAATCTCCTGTGCCATAGTCCTACTCGTTTGCAAGGGGTGTCTTGGTCAT
>JAGBYS010000037.1 GCA_017628675.1 Tidjanibacter sp. | reverse complement strand
GACTGATTACTGACAACTGACCGCTATATCGGAAAGATGACAAACACTGCCGCGTCCCACACGGCGTGGGAGATAATCAGCGCACCGAGTCTCTGGGGGTAGAGCCTATACAGCAGGCCCCAGATGCCGCCCGCCACAGCCGCCGCCACAAGGAGCATAAAGTTGAGCGACCAGATGTGAACGAGGGTATAGATGGCCGCCGTGGCAAAGAATGCCGCCCACGGGCCCCACTTGTGCCCCATCTGTTCCTGGACATATCCGCGCCAGAAGAGTTCCTCAGCAGGACCCACCACAAAGAGCAATAAGAGCCCTATAAGGATGTGGCTCGTGCCGTCACGCATTGCGTAGATGGAGCCTATCTCGCCGCCGGCAAAGGGGAACATCCACACTGCAACCTTGTCGCCCACCCAAAAGATAGCCCACAGCGCAGCGCCAATCAGCACACCAAGCGGAATGTCGCTCCAGCGAAAATTCCCCTTGATCGACTGCCAAAGTCCTTTTCCATAGGCGAAACTGAGGCACGAAAGGATAACTCCCGAGGTGGCCATATCCAGCCAGAAGTTAAGGTGTGGTGCGGTCCAGGGGCTGAACATCGCAAACCACAGCAGGGCCGCAACAAGGATGGGTATTACAATCTTTTTCACTTATCCGAAGAGGTTAAAACAGAGGAATATTGCCCACGGGTCCCCAACCTACAAGTGCGCTCACAACAAGCGATAGGATCATCAGCAGGCTGAACTTAGCCTGAAGAGCCGCACTCTGCTGATCGAGAGTAGCCACAGCTGCCGCACCCTCCGAGAGGAGTTTCGAGGAGGTCTTGGCCATACCAAGTGCTACCTTACCCACAGCAAAGACAAGAATCGAAAACACTGGGAGCCACCCCATAACCACTGCCACAACAACCCACACAAAGGGAATAACCAGTTCGGCCTTGTAGAGAGCCACCGACGCCTTGGGACCAATGCGCATAGCAAAGGTGTGGATGCCTGCCGCACGGTCGCTCACCGCGTCACGCGCGTTATTAATATGTAGTATGGAGTCGGTGATAAGGCCCAGGGGCACAACAAGCACCATTGCCGACCAATCAATCGAGCCGATGGTGACAAGCGAAGTACCCATAATGGGAAGAACAGCATAGTTCAAAAGGATTACCACATCGCCGAGCGAGCGATACTTGAGGAAAGAGTAGAGAACGGTCAGAAGTCCACCAGCCACACCAACCCAGAGCAGTTCAACGCTCTTGGTGAGCAACAGTAGTCCTACACCAATCACGCATCCAACAAGCAGAAGCACAAGGCCATAGCGTTTAAACTCCGAGGCTTTGAAAGAGCCATTCACCAGAGGCAACATCATTGCATTATCGGGCGTATCGACACCCTTGCGGAAATCGTTGTGGTCGCTCAGCACATTGCCGGCAGCATGGAAAACGATGATTCCCACCAGAGCCAACAGACCATACAGGAGGTTGATTTGAGGAGCCTCGGGAAGGGTCTTGGATACCCAGAAGAGGTAAGCGATGGTGGATGCAACGGGCATAGCCGAAGCGGGGAAAGACCAGTGGCGATTGGCCAGATACCACTCTTTGAGCGTGTGTTTTGCCATAAAAGTTCAACTGTTTACTTAATTTACAACCACAAATATACAAAAATTTCGTATCTTTGGAGCAAATAAAAAATTCACATAAAGTTATGAAATCAAAAGTTGCATCTTTCGCCGTAGACCATACCACACTCGACCGCGGATTCTATCTCCGTTCGGCCTATACAGCACTCGGCTTCTACCCCATCCGTAGTTACGATATGCGCTTCCGCGCGCCCCGCGAGAAACAGTACCTCTCGCCCGAGACTATCCACACCATCGAACACCTTATGGCCCACTATCTGCGTGAGCGCCTGGGCAATAAGGTCGTATCGTTTGCACCAATGGGTTGCAAGACGGGCTTCTATGTGGTTGTGAAGGGTTGGACCTCGCAGCAGAAGGTTATGGAGGCCGTCCTGGAGGTGTGCCGCTCGCAGTCTGATCTGAAGGCCAAGGAGGACATCCCCGGCCTTACTGTTGTGCAGTGTGGCAACCCCGAGTTCTACAACATCGAGGAGAGCAACGCCGCCCTCAAAGAGTACGGCGACCTGCTGGAGGAACTACTCAAAAAGGAGAAATAGGCTATGAAAAACATACTCGTTATTACCCCTATGGCCGCCGAGCAGGAGAATATGCTCCAAGCCCTGAACAACTACCCCAACCCACTCCTCAACTCCTACACCATCCGCAGAGGATATGTAGGCAAGGTCTACGCAGCTGCCGCCACTGCCCTTGCAATGGAGGAGGAGCGCTACGACCTTGTGGCCGTGGTGGGCTATGCGGCCGCCAGCAAGGAGTTCTCCACGGGCGATGTTGTATGCCCCCGCGAGGCCCGCTATCACGACGCACGAGTGCCCGCAGGATTGGACGGCGTGAGCTTCCTCACAGACCCCTACAAGCTTGAGGGCAAGGACGATGCAGTCATCTACACGGGCGATAGCTTCGTGGGTAAGGAGATGATTGAGGAGATTAAGGAGAGGTTTTCGACCCCCCGCGCACTGTTCGATATGGAGGCTACGGCTGTGTGCCAGATAGCCGCCCAAAGAGGTGTGCCTGTGGTGGTTATGAAGATGGTGAGCGACACCCCCGAGAAGGGTTGCGATGCCGACTCTTTCGAGCGATTCGTTACGGAGCACACCGACTTTTCGGCCTTTGTGGAGATTCTTGAGCAAATGTAATACTAAACCTAAAAATCTTATAAACTATGAAAATTGCTATTGGTTGCGACCACGCAGCATACTCATTCAAAGAGGAGATTAAGGCCTACCTCACCGAAAAGGGCCACGAACTACTTGACAAGGGTTGCTATTCGCCCGAGAGAGCCGACTACCCCGACCACGGAATCGCTGTAGGCGAGGCAGTTGCCAGCGGCGAGGCCGAGCGCGGTGTTGTCATCTGCGGCAGCGGCATCGGCATCTCCATTGCGGCCAACAAGGTGAAGGGTGTACGCTGTGCGCTCTGCTCGGAGCCTCTTTCGGCACGCCTGTCGCGCAACCACAACGACGCAAATGTTCTGGCTATGGGCGCAAGGCTCATCGGCCTGGAGATGGGCAAGGCTATTGTTGATGCCTGGTTTGAGGCCGAGTTCGAGGGCGGTCGCCACACGGGCCGCATCGAGAAAATCTCCAATTACGAGAAGTAAAGTTGAAAGTTGAAAGTTGAAAGTTAAGATAAGATCCTTAAAGACTTAGGTCGGTTCAACTTTAGACTTTAGACATTAGACTTTAGACATTAGACTTTAGACATTAGACACTATATAAAACTATGAAATACGCAATTATCCTTACCGAGAAGGGCGAAATGAAAGCGGAGCTCTATGAGAACGAGACCCCTATCGCCGTGAATAACTTTATTAAATTGGCCACTTCGCGATTCTACGATGGACTTACATTCCACCGTGTGATTCCCGACTTTGTGATTCAGGGTGGCTGCCCCATTGGCAACGGTGCGGGCGGTCCCGGCTGGACCATCAAGTGTGAGACCTCGGCTCCCCGTCAGTATCACGACAGGGGCGTGTTGTCGATGGCCCACAGGGGTAAAGATACGGGTGGCTCGCAGTTCTTCATCTGCCACAACCGTCAGAACACCCAGCACCTCGACGGCGTACACACCTGCTTCGGCAAGGTGGTGGAGGGTCTGGATGTGATCGACGACATCCGCCCCGGCGATTTGATCCTCTCGGTAACCATCGTGGAGGAGTAGTACCCAAATAAGGAGCAAAGACTAACGGCCAAAGCGACCCACCAGAAGGGTCGCTTTGGTCATTTATATGGTAAAGGCCACTGTGGGTGCTCAAAAAAGATAGCCATCGGCACGGAAGGCTTGGCAGAAAATATTATCTTTGTGGTGAATAACCACCATTAAATACTCTTTTTATGAAAAGACTCTTTAGCTCGATACTCTCGTTGGTTCTCTTCGCCCCACTGATTATGGGCGGCGAGATCAAACCCGTCACGGGCACTTTCATCAACCTTGCATACCAGGATGTGCGCAACCGCTACACCAACCCTGCGGGAGTGGATATGACCAGCCCCGAGCTCTGGGAGGCCAAGGTGGCCGAGATGAGCGAGATGGGTATGGAGTACCTCGTCTTTATGGCTGTGGCCAATGACGGCCTCGCCTACTACCCCTCACGCCTTATGGCTCACCACTACCCCGAGGGCCGCAAGAGCCCCGTAGAGGCCATTATGGACGCAGCCGCCAAGCACGGTATGAGGGTCTTTATGAGCACCGGCTGGGCCGAGAATCAGGACGACAACCTGCGCCTAAAACACATCAAACAAAGGCAGATGGATATGATGGTCGAGCTGGCCGAACTCTTTGGCTCCCACGAGGCCTTCTATGGGTGGTATCTCCCCGTGGAGGACTGCCTGGGCCCCGTGCTGACCGACTACGCTGTGGAGGCCGTCAATGCCCTCACACGCCACGCCCGAGGACTTACACCCGAGGCCAAGATACTTATCTCGCCCTACGGCATCTTCAATTCGGACTTCTCACACCCCGACTACGCACGCCAGATAGGCCGCCTCGAGGTGGACATCATCGCCTACCAAGATGAGGTGGGTTGTGTCAGGGAGCGCTTCCCACTACCCCGCCTCAGAGAGAATTGGAAAAGGCTTGCCGAGATACACTCCACGCTCCCCATTGAGATGTGGGCCAACTGCGAGAACTTCACCTGGGAGCGTGGCACCAACGACCGCACCTCGGCACTCATCCCCGCCGCCCCCGAGCGTTTCAGGGCACAGCTGGAGGCCGCAAGCCAGGCGGGTGTCGCTCGCATCATCTCGTTTATGATGTGTGGCATCTTCGACCCCGAGGGCTCCGCCTACGCTCTCGGACAACCCGACCTTGCAGCAAGGGCCGCCGAGGAGTATGTGGCCTGGAGTAAGGAGCGCAAACCCTTGAGAACAAGCGCTGAGGGCATCAAGGTGGCCGACTGCACAGAGCCCCTCCTAACGGACGGCATCGTGGCCGATGAGAGCACCAACCACGAGGGGTGGCTTAGGCTCCCCAAGGGCGAGCACGAATTCGTAGTAAGGCTCGAAGATGTGGCGGAGAATGCGACGGTGCACCTGGGTGCGCTCAACTATGTGCCCGATGGGGTCTGCCTGCCCGAAAGGATTGCACTCTACGGCTCCGAGGATGGCACCAAATATACCCTGCTCGGCGTGGAGCAGCCCTTCGCTTGGCCCAACAACCGCCACGATGCGTGGGTACAGGAGATTACCGTGAGGGGCAAATGTGTGGGGGCAAAATACCTCAAGGTAGTACTTACCTGCCCCTCAAAGTGCTACATAGATGAGCTCAGAGTTGGCAAATAGGCCCGGGGTGCTTACTTATTGCAATAATTTTCGTACCTTTACATACCGAAACCGAATAACCTTTTATACTATGAAAAGACTACTAATTGCGCTGCTGGCGCTCACAACCCTCACCTGCGCCGCGAAGGCACAAGATCGCAGACTCCTCACAATGGAGGAGACCGTCCTCGCGCGTGGACTCTCTCCCCAGAACAAATTCCTCTCGTGGGGCGAGGACGACAAAGGAGAAACCATCTATGGCGAGGTTCGTCGCGACCAGATTTTGTGGTACTACCCCACCGATGGAGGGGAGGCCAAACTCGCCACTCCCGCAGCAGGCACCACTCCTCGTTACTTCACCGAGCAGAATAACCTCTATGCCCAGATTGACGGCACAAAGATTGCCATCACCGCAAACGAGGATAAAAACATCGTGAGTGGCTCGCACGTAAGCCGCAATGAGTTTGGCATCAATGGCGGCATCTTCCCCTCGCCCGACGGCCTTTCGGTGGCCTTCTACCAGAAGGACGAGAGCCAGGTGACCGACTTCCCCCTGCTGGACATCACCACCCGCACGGGCTCCATCGTGGAGATTAAGTACCCAATGGCGGGTATGCCCTCCGAGAGGGTGAGCGTGGGCGTGTGGAACAGCCTCACACAGCAGACCGTGTGGCTCAATGTGACCGACTTCACCGAGGAGCGCTACATCACCAACATCACCTGGAGCCCCGACGGCAAGCTCATCTATGCCCAGGTGCTCAACCGCGACCAGAACGAGATGCACCTAAACAGCTACTGCGCCACTACGGGCGAGCAGGTGGAGCACCTCTTCTCGGAGAGCGATCCTCGCTATGTGGAGCCCCTCTACCCCCTGCAGTGGGTGGGCGACAATGGCGACAGGTTCATCTACTCGACCAATGTGCGCGACGGCTACTGGAGCCTCTACCTCTACGAGCGCGGCGCAGATGGCGCCTGGGGCTACAAGAGGCTGACCACAGCGGCTGCCGATGTAAAATTTGTGGCTCTTCACGGCAATTGGGCCTACTACTACACGGCCGAGTATTCGACCGCCGAGCAGCACCTTGCGAAGGTGAACATCAAAAGTGGCAAAAGCGTAAGGCTCACCCACGAGCCCGGCTGGCACAACTGTATGGTGAGCCCCAATGGCGAGTATTTCTTCGACAACTACTCCTCGCTCAAGGTGCCCCGCGTCATAAATCTTGCCTCTACCACGAAGGGCGAGGTGGTGCGCAACATCTTCACCGCACCCGACCCCACCGAGGGCTACAACTACACCGAGATTGAGCTCGGCACCATCCCCACAGCCGACGGCAAGTGGGAGAACTGGTACCGCCTTATCTACCCCATCGATTTTGATCCCACCAAGAAATACCCCGCCATCGTCTATGTCTATGGCGGTCCCCACAGCCAGATGGTCAACAACTCCTATCAAGCCAACCTGCGCCGTTGGGAGATGTATATGGCCCAGAGGGGCTATGTGGTCTTCGTGATGGACAACCGTGGCACGCTGTGGCACGGCGCCGAGTATGAGAAGGCCATCCACCGCCAGTGTGGCAAGTGCGAGATGGAGGACCAGATGAAGGGCGTCGAGTGGCTCACCTCCCACGAGTGGGTGGATGCCGACCGCATAGGCGTACACGGTTGGAGCTACGGCGGCTTTATGACCATCTCGCTTATGACCACCTACCCCGAGGTCTTCAAGGTGGGCGTTGCAGGTGGCCCCGTAATCGACTGGAAGTGGTATGAGGTGATGTATGGCGAGAGGTATATGGACACCCCCGAGCAGAATCCCGAGGGCTATGCCGCAACCTCACTCATCAACAAGGCCAAGAACCTTCAGGGTAAGCTCCTCATCTGTCAGGGTGCCATCGACCCCGTGGTGTTGTGGCAGCACAGCCTCAGCTTTGTGCGTGAGTGCGTGGTCAACAACATCCAGGTGGACTACTTCCCCTATCCTCGCCACGAGCACAATGTCCTCGGCCGCGACCGCGTACACCTTATGGACAAGGTGACCCTCTACTTCGAGGACTACCTCAAATAGTCTGAAATTAAAAGTTGTGATAAAGTCCTTAAAGACTTAGGTCGTTTAGACTTTAGATCTTAGACTTTAGACGATATAACAAACCCTCCCGAGTTACGAAGGTGTAACTCGGGAGGGTTTGTTATATCGTCTAAAGTCTAAGGTCTAAAGTCTAAACGACCTAAGTCTTTAAGGACTTTATCTCAACTTTTAATTTCAGACTATTTGAGGTAGTCCTCGAAGTAGAGGGTCACCTTGTCCAT
>JAGBYS010000036.1 GCA_017628675.1 Tidjanibacter sp. | reverse complement strand
TTGTAGAGTGCTGCGATTTCGGCGGGCCAGAGGCTCTCGACGATGGTCTCGAGCACAAGGGGCATATTGTCGAAGCGAGGATCGCCCGCGATGTAGCGGAAGCACTCCCAGCCAATCTGACCCTCGCCGAGCCTCTCGTGGCGGTCTATGCGGCTGCCCAGGGGGCGCATAGCGTCGTTGAGGTGCATACCGCGCAGGTAGTCGAGCGAGATGATGGAGTCTATCTTGCGGAAGGTCGCCTCGCACGCCTCCCGAGAGGAGAGGTCGTAGCCCGCAGCGAAGGCGTGGCAGGTGTCTATGCAGTAGCCCACGCGCGACTTATCCTCCACACGGTCAATGATGTAGGCAATCTGCTCAAACTCGTGTCCGAGGTTGGTGCCCTGGCCTGCGGTGTTCTCGATGACGGCCGTCACACCGTGGGTCTTCTCGAGTGCGATGTTGATGCTCTCGGCCACACGGTCGAGGCTCTCGGTGAGCCCTATGCGCCCGAGGTGGCTTCCGGGGTGGAAGTTGAGGCGGTCGAGGCCCAGGAGTTCACAACGACGCATCTCCTCCACAAACGACTCACGCGACTTGGCGAGCCCCTCGGCGTCGGGATGACCGAGGTTTATGAGGTAGGAGTCGTGGGGGAGAATCTGCGAGGGGCCGTAGCCGAAGCGCTCACAGGCGGCACGGAAGAGTTCTATGTCGCGCTCTGTGAGGGGTGCGGCGAGCCATTGGCGTTGATTCTTGGTGAAGAGTGCAAAGGCGCCTGCGCCTATGTTGTGTGCATTCTCGGGTGCGTTCCAGACGCCTCCCGAGGCAGATACGTGAGCTCCAAAGTATTTCATAATTATCGGTTGTTCTATTGTTGAGTGTTCTCTGTAAGTTTCGTTATACAAAGATAAGAATATCCGACGAAAATCGTTATATTTGCGCGATTATATATTTTTATAGAGGTATAGCAACGGCTTATAGTATGCAACGAGTGTGGAAGATTGTGGTGCTGATGGTGGTGGCCACCCTGTGGATGACGGGGGAGGCTATGGCCCAGTTTACCATACGCCGCACCGAGCCCATACGCGACGGGCAGACCCCAACGATGGCCGGCACCCTCACCCAGAAGACCATCTCGAGCGAGATCCCCAACGACTACTACGACCACGCCGCCTGGGTGGCCGAGCGCAACCGCATCAGAAAGGAGCGCAACACCTTTGAGCTCGAGGCTACATTCCGCACCTCGGCTCTGAGGTTCGACAACTGGACGGCCGGTGGCGACAACACCTTCTCGGGCCTTGCCACCCTCTTCATCCACCATCGCTACAAACACCTGCGCTTCACACACGATCTGACGGTCAATGCACGCTATGGTCTGAACTACATCGACAAGACCCCCTTCAAGAATGTCGACGAGCTGAAAATCTCGGAGGTTATGTCGTGGGACATCCAGGGCAGCTGGTCCTACTCGGCAACCTTCAACTTCCGTACCCAGCTCTCCGACGGCTTCGCCTCGCGTACCGATAAGACCCTCATCTCGGCCATCCTCTCGCCAGGCTTCTACGATGTGTCGGTCGGTTTCACCTATGCGCCCGAGAATAAGCCCTATAAGGTCACCTTCTCGCCTCTGTCGGGCAATATGATTACGATGATAGACGATAGGCTCTATGAGCAGGGACTCAATGGTGTGCCCGCAGGAGATAAGGTCTTCAGCTCCATTGGTCCTTCGCTCAACATCTCCTTCGACAAGAAGTTCTGGAAGGACAGGATACGCTACCGCTCGACCCTCTACACCTTCACCAACTTCACCTCGCCTCCCACTTGCAGGTGGGACAACTGGCTGAATTATGACATCTCCAAGTACCTCTCTATGGAGCTCTATGGTGTCATCTACTACCTCAAGTCGGCCAGCCCCAAGGCGCAGTATCAATACTCGGCAACGCTTGGCCTGAGCTACAAGTTCCGCAACAAGTAGCCCTCCGACCAATATCACCTTTTCCGAAAAAACACAACTCTCAATGAAAAGAGATAGACTTACACTATGGCTCCCCACACTCCTTGCCACCTCGCTGGCTCTGGGTGTGTGGATGGGCTACACCTTCTTCACGGGCCGAGAGATGGCCACCTCCCACGCCACAACCTCCACTATGGGGTCACAGCGAGGTGGGAGTAAAATTGACTATGCGCTCGGGTTGATAGACGAGGCCTACCTCACTCCGCTCGACACGGACTCGCTGGAGGAGAACCTTATGTCGGCGCTTATGGAGCAGCTCGACCCCCACTCGATGTACATTCCCGCACGCGATATGCAGGCCATAAATGAGCCCCTGGAGGGCGAGTTCGACGGCATTGGCGTGGTCTTCAATATGCTCACAGATACCATCGTTGTGCTCAATACGGTGGCGGGTGGCCCCAGCTACAAGGCGGGAGTGCTGCCCGGCGATAGGATCATCACCGTCGATGGTGACACGGTGGCTGGTCGCAAAATCAATCAGGACAAGATTGTCGAGCGACTGCGTGGCCCGCGTGGCACAAAGGTGAGTGTGGGCATCCAGAGGAGCAATGTCGAGGGGCTTGTGGCGGTGGATATCGTGAGGGATAAGATTCCGCTGAAGAGCATCGATGCCGCCTTTATGATACGCCCCGAGGTGGGCTATATACGCCTCACGAGCTTTGCGCGCACTACCCATCAGGAGTTCCTCAGGGCCACCGAGAGCCTTAAGATGCAGGGTATGAAGAGCCTCATCTTCGACCTGAGGAGCAATAGTGGCGGTTACCTCGACCAGGCCATTCTTATGACAAATGAGTTTTTGCCCGAGGGCAAACTTATCGTCTATACTGAGGACCGCAACGGCCACCAGCAGAGGGAGTATAGCACAGGCGGCGGCAAACTGCAAGATATACCCCTTGTGGTGCTCATAGATGAGTATAGCGCCTCGTCGAGCGAGATTTTGGCGGGCGCACTGCAAGACAACGACCGAGGCATCATCGTTGGTCGTCGCTCCTTTGGTAAAGGCCTTGTGCAGAGCCAGATACCTCTTCGGGATGGGTCGGCACTGAGGCTTACTGTCGCTCGCTATCTGACCCCCACGGGCCGCTCCATACAGAAGCCCTACACGATGGGAGGTGGCGACTACGAGGCCGACATCCTCCGTCGCTACGAGAGCGGTCAGTTCTTCTCGGCCGACAGCATACACTTTGCCGACTCGCTCAAGTTCACCACCCCCGGTGGAAGGACTGTCTATGGTGGTGGAGGCATTATGCCAGATGAGTTTGTGCCCATCGACACGCTCGAGATGACCCCCTATTACTATGCGGCCACGGGGCTCAATATCCTCTATCGCTATACGCTCGACTATACGGATCGCCACCGCAGTAAGATAAACGCCATCCAAACCGTCGAGGAACTCAACGACTTCCTTGATGGCGACAAACGATTGGTGGAGGATTTTGTGGCCTACGGCCAGAGTGTGGGTCTTAAGCCCAATTGGCGTGAGATCAGGACCTCGCGCCGACTTCTGGAGAGGCTCCTGCGTGCCTACATCGCACGCAATACCTCGCTCGAGGATGTGGGCTACTTCTCACAGATTGAGCCCATTGATGAGAGCCTTCAGAGGGCCTTCGAGGTGCTCGGTGTGGAGTAGTGACACTCAGCCCTGTCTGCCCTCTGCCAAATTGTCAGCCACGGGCTGTCTGGCACAAAGGTTGCACCCCTGGGGGCCGAAGGCGCACGACCTTCTTGGACAAAAAACAAAAAGAGTAATAACCATAAAAAACGACACGAACTATGAATGTAAAACCCCTTTCGGACAGAGTCTTGATTCTGCCCAACCCCGCAGAGGAGAAGACCGCAGGTGGTCTGTTCATCCCCGACACAGCAAAAGAGAAACCCCTCACCGGCAAGGTTGTGGCCGTAGGCCCCGGCACCTCGGAGGTGAAGATGGAGGTGGCGGTTGGTGACACCGTGCTCTATGGCAAGTATGCCGGCACTGAGATCCACATCGACCACGAGGACTACCTCATTATGAAGCAGTCGGACATTATGGCAGTGATCGGGTAATTCAAAATTACCGAAGCACAGCAATAAACAGAACCACCAACTTTGGGTGGTAGAGATACGAAGTATCTC
>JAGBYS010000035.1 GCA_017628675.1 Tidjanibacter sp. | reverse complement strand
GGAAAAATGTATATCGGAGAGAATTTTCATCGCTTTTACACCTTAATTTTATGCAAAGGTAGTACAAAAAAGGGTATAATTTACTACCTTTGCGCCCAAAATAAAGAGAAAGAAGATGCAGAAACTACGCAACATTGCAATCATAGCGCATGTAGACCACGGCAAGACCACACTTGTGGACAAGATGATTCTCCAAGCAAACCTCATTCGCAATCAGGAGGCAAGCGGCACACTGGTGCTCGACAACAACGACTTGGAGCGCGAGAGGGGTATTACCATCCTCTCCAAGAATGTGTCGGTAATCTACAACGACTACAAAATCAACATCATCGACACCCCCGGTCACTCCGACTTCGGCGGAGAGGTTGAGAGGGTGCTCAATATGGCAGACGGCGTTATCCTCTTGGTGGATGCCTTCGAGGGTACCATGCCCCAGACTCGCTTTGTGCTCCAAAAGGCACTCGCGTTGGGCAAGAAACCCATCGTGGTGGTGAATAAGGTCGATAAGCCCAACTGCCGCCCCGACTATGTGCACGAGCAGGTTTTCGACCTTATGTTCACCCTCGATGCCAACGAGGAGCAGCTCGACTTCAAGACCATCTACGGTAGTGCCAAGCAGGGCTGGATGAGCCACACCTACAAGGAGAAAACAAACTCCATCACCCCTCTGTTGGACACCATCATTGACGACATCCCCGAGCCCGAGAAGGTGGAGGGCACCCCTCAGATGCTCATCACCTCGCTCGAGTATTCGCCCTACCTGGGCCGTATCGCTGTGGGCAAGCTCACTCGTGGTACGCTCCGCTCGGGTATGAATGTGACCCTCGCCAAGCGTGACGGCCGCCTCCTGAAGAGCAAAATCAAAGAGCTTATGGTCTTTGAGGGCCTCGGCAAGGCTAAGGTTGAGCAGGTGGAGTGTGGCGAGATTTGCGCCCTTGTTGGTATTGACGGCTTCGAGATTGGCGACACCGTATGTGACTTCGAGAATCCCGAGCCCCTGCCCCCCATCTCCATCGATGAGCCCACGATGAGTATGCTCTTTACCATCAACGACTCGCCCTTCTACGGCAAGGACGGTAAGTACGTGACCAGCCGCCACATCAAGGAGCGTCTGGACAAGGAGTTGGAAAAGAACCTTGCACTGCGTGTGGTGCCTGGCGATAGCGCCGATAAGTTCATCGTCTATGGTCGTGGTGTGCTGCACCTCTCGGTCCTCATTGAGACTATGCGTCGCGAGGGCTACGAGTTGCAGGTGGGCCAGCCCAAGGTTATCTTCAAGGAGATTGACGGCGTTAAGTGTGAGCCCGTGGAGGAACTCACCATCGATGTGCCCGACGACTACGCAGGTAAGGCTATTGAGCTCACTACCAAGCGTAAAGGCACCCTCAAGAATATGGCTTCGCGCAATGAGCGCACCCGCCTGGAGTTCGACATTCCCTCCAGAGGTATCATCGGTCTGAGGAGCAACCTTCTGACCGCCACCGCAGGTGAGGCTATTATGGCACACCGCCTAAAGGGCTTTGAACCCTATAAGGGCGAAATTGAGATGCGCTCGGTGGGTTCGCTTGTGGCAATGGAGACAGGTCAGGCCTACGCCTACGCACTGGGCAAGGTGCAGGATAGGGGCCGCTTCTTCGTGGAGCCCGGCGACGAGATCTACTGTGGCCAGGTTGTGGGCGAGAATACCCGTGACAACGACATCTGCCTGAACCTCACTAAGAGCAAGAAACTCACCAATATGCGAGCCAGCGGCTCGGACGATAAGGTCATCCTTGCCCCTGCGGTGAAATTCTCCCTTGAGGAGGCTCTCGAATATATCCGCGAGGACGAGTATGTGGAGATTACGCCCAAGTTTATGCGAATGCGTAAGATTCTCCTGAGCGAGATTGACCGCAAACGAGCCGAAAAGGCACAGTAGAATCAATAAGAAAAAGGTGACCGAAATTTCGGTCACCTTTTTTTATTGAAGTTGAAAGTTGAAAATTGAAAGTTGAGAGTTCAGAGAGTTCAGAGAGAAATGGGAGGGCACAACGGTG
>JAGBYS010000034.1 GCA_017628675.1 Tidjanibacter sp. | reverse complement strand
CGAGCGAGGGGTCGCTCTCGGCAAAGCCCAACTCCTGAGCCAGTTTCAGGGCAGAGCCGTAGTCCATATTCTCGTTGAAAATCTTTGAGAGCACAAAGTTCGACGAGCCATTAAGGATACCCTTCACCGACACCAGCAGGTCGTTGTCGTAGTACTCCTCCAGGTTGCGGATGACGGGAATACTGCCACACGCCGAGGCGTCATAGAGGAACGGAGTGGCCATCTTGCGGCCCAACTCAATCAGCTCGGGCAGGTGGTAGGCGAGCATCTTCTTGTTGCCACTCACCACAGGCAGCCTTTGCTCCAACGAGCGACGCACAATGCTATAGGCTGCCTCGGCATCGTCAATCAGCTCTACAATCATATTTATCTCGGGGTCCGAGAAGATATCCTCGGCCGAGTCGGTGAAATCGGCCACCACTCCCCTATCCTTCGACCTATCACGCACACAAATGCGCTTGATCTTAATATCCTTATCCTCAATGGCCCCCAACACATCGTAGAGTCCGCGACCCACGCTGCCAAAGCCAAACAATCCAATGTTTATCTCTTTTTTCATATTATATATGTTTTTCTTTCCGCACCTTTTTATAAAAAGGCGCCCAAAAAATTTTTAGACGATACTGCGTATCGCTGTATAGCCACCAACAACTAATTACTCATTAATAAAGTTACTAATAATCCTATCCAGTTGCTCATATTCGACTAAGAAACCGTCGTGACCAAAGGGCGAGTCGATGAGCCTATACTCCACCGAGGGGATATTCTCCACCATCACCGTGTGGTCCGAGGGGGGAAAGAGTATATCGCTCGTGATGGCCACCACCAACGCCTTGGCCTTTATGCCCTGCAGCACACTCTCAATCGCCCCTCTGCCTCGACTCAAATTGTGGGAGTCGACAGCCTGAGTCAGGCGATAGTAGCAGTGGGCGTCGAACCTACGGCGCAGTTTTTCGCCCTGATGCTGTTGGTAGGTGGTTGCACGGTAGCCCTCCAACTTCTCGCCATCGGGGTCGGTTTGGGTTGCATTGTAGGCCTCGGGGCCACGGTAGCTCAGCAGGGCAAAGCTCCTTGCGGCCGCCATACCCGCAGCACCACCATCCACCGCCGAGGTGAAGAATGTGGGGTCGGACTCAATGGCCATTCGCTGCGACTCATTGAAGGCAATGGCCCACGCCGACGAGCGGGTGCAGGTGGCAATCAGAGCCACACGACGAGCAAAATCGGGGTCGGCAACTGCCCACTCCATAGCCTGGAAACCTCCAATGGAGCTACCAATCAGAAGCTCCACCCTCTCTATGCCCAAGCGCTCAGCCAGAAGCCTATGGGCGGCAACCATATCCCTGACGGTAATCATCGGGAAATCGGCACCATAGCGCTCACCCGTAGCGGGATTGAGGCTCACGGGCGAGGTTGTACCATAGGGCGAGGCGAGGAAGTTGGCACAGATGACAAACCACCTTTCGGGGTCCAGAAAGCGCCCCTTCTCAACCGTGTGGGGCCACCACTCGGCCACTCGGCTATCGGCCGTCAGGGCGTGGCACACCCAGATGACATTATCCTTCGCAGGTGAGAGTGTGCCATAGGTGGTGTACTCAATCTCCAACTCGGGCAGCACCACACCACACTCCAACCTAAAAGGTTCTTTGAAATACTCTTTCATCTCTCTATTTTTGTCTAACGACTAAAGTCTAAGGTCTAACGACTTAATTCTATCTAAAGTTCCCCACTGCAAGTGGGATTTGTGAGGGGATTTCAAGGCACGCTCGCCAAGGCAACTCACCTACTCTGCAAAAGCAACCTCAAATGCCTGCTCAAAATCGTCAATAATATCCTCCACAGCCTCCAGACCTGCCGATATGCGCAGCAAGGTGGGCGAAACACCTGCCGAGCGCTGCTCCTCCTCGGAGAGCTGCTTGTGGGTGGTGGAGGCGGGGTGTGTAACCACGCTTATGGAGTCGCCAATCATAGTCATATGGGCCACCAACTTGAGGGCCTCAACAAACCGTACGGTCGTCTGTAGGTCGCCCTCGAGCACCACCGACAGAACGGCCGACGAGCCAAAGCGGAAGTACTTCTGAGCATTGGCATAGGAGGGGTGCTCCTCGAAGCCCACCCACTGCACCTCCTTAACTCGGGGGTGGGATCGGAAATACTCCGCAAGGCGTGCAGTGCTCTCCACCTCGTGGCGTGTGCGCAGCGAGAGGGTCTGGAGTCCGAGCTGCATCAGATAGCTATCAAACGACGAGGGCGAGCAGCCCAAGTCCCTCAAGGCGTCCACACGGCACTTCACGATGAAGGCCATAGGGCCAAAGGCGTCGGCCAGCACAAGGCCGTGGTAGCCCTCCGAGGGGCCCGAGAGTTCGGGGAACTTGCCGTTCTTCCAATTGTAGGTGCCCGCATCGACAATCACACCGCCCATAGCCGTGCCGTGGCCGTTGATCCACTTTGTGGCGCTCTCCACAACGATATCGGCACCGTGCTCAATGGGGCGACACAGGTAGCCGCAAGCACCAAAGGTATTATCCACCACAAAGGGGATATCCCACTTGTGGGCCAAAGCCGAGAGGGCCTCCAGGTCGGGCACCGAGCAAGCAGGGTTGCTCATCGACTCCACATAGATAGCCTTGGTATTCTCGTCAATGAGCCTCTCGAAAGCCTCCACCGAGTCGTTCTCTGCACGGCGGCAGTCGATACCCATCTTGCGGAAGGTAATCTTGAACTGATTGAAGGTGCCACCGTAGAGCAGAGGGGCGGCCACAATGTTGTCGCCCGCCTTGCAGAGCGAGGTCACAACAACCAGCTGTGCCGACATACCCGAAGCGACAGCCAGAGCACCCACACCGCCCTCCAAAGCTGCCACCTTTTCCTCGTAGGCGTTGGAGGTGGGGTTTTGCAAGCGAGTGTAGATGTTGCCAAACTCTTTCAGGTTGAAGAGGTCGGCAGCGTAGTCGCAGGTGGGGAATTCGTAGGCAGCCGTTGGGTAGATTGCCACGCCACGCGAGCAGGTGTTGTCGCGGTGGCGGCCTGCGTGAATTTG
>JAGBYS010000033.1 GCA_017628675.1 Tidjanibacter sp. | reverse complement strand
TCTTTGCCTATGGTATGACCTAAATGATATCGCTATGGCTCAATTCGCTCATCTTCACGTACATACACAATATTCGATTCTCGATGGAGCAGCCTCCATCTCATCGCTCATCTCCCGTGCCAAAGAGTTCGGTATGGGCGCTGTGGCCATCACCGACCACGGCAATATGTATGGCGTCAAGGAGTTCTACGACAAGATGACCAAGGAGGGCCTCAAACCCATCATCGGTTGTGAGACCTACATTGTGGCCGACCGCCACACCAAGAACCAGGACACCGAGAAGAGATATCACCTCATACTGTTGGCCAAGAACGAAGTGGGATACCACAACCTCATAAAACTCGTGTCGATAGGCTACACCGAGGGCTCCTACTACGGCAAGCCCCGTATAGACCACAAGATTCTCGAGGAGCTCCACGAGGGCATCATCTGCTGTTCGGCCTGTATTGCGGGCGAGGTCCCCAAGGCACTGATGGCAGGCAATGAGGCCGAGGCGGAGCGAGTGATTGAGTGGTACAAAGGGGTCTTCGGCGAGGACTACTACATAGAACTTCAGCGTCACAATCCCAAGGATCCCACCCGTCCTCACGATGTCATTGAGGCCCAGAACAGCGTCAATGGACGACTCGTTGAGTTGGCCAAGAAGCACGGCGTGAAGTACATCTGCACCAACGATGTCCACTTCACCGATGCCGACGACGCAATGGCCCACGACCACCTCATCTGCCTCAACACGGGCAAGGATATCGACGACCCCACGCGTATGCGCTACACGGGCGAGGAGTACTTCAAGAGCCCCGACGAGATGGCCGAGCTCTTTGCCGACTATCCCGAGGCTCTCGAGACAACCCTCGAGATTGCCGACAAGGTGGAGCAGTTCAACCTCAATAGCGAGCCTCTGATGCCCAACTTCGAAGTGCCCGCAAGCCTTGTAATTGACGAGCAGAAACTCAAGGAGAGCATACTCAAGAAGACTAAAGACCCCGACGAGAAGGCCGCCATTGAGGCTGCCGACAGCATCTATGCCTATGCCGAGGCCCACCCCGAGGTGAACGAGCGACTCACGGTGGCCACCCAGTTCCAATACCTCACCTACCTCGTCTATGAGGGTGCCCACAAGAGGTATGGCAAGGAGTTGGGCGAAAACCTCGAGAAGCGAATCTCCTATGAGCTCTCGGTAATCGAGAATATGGGTTTCCCCGGCTACTTCCTCATCGTGTGGGACTACATCAGGGCCGCACGCGAGTTGGGTGTGTCGGTAGGTCCCGGTCGTGGCTCGGCTGCCGGCTCGGTAGTCGCCTACTGTCTGAAGATTACCAACATCGACCCCATAAAATATGACCTGCTGTTTGAGCGATTCCTCAACCCCGACTGTATCTCACTGCCCGATGTGGATGTCGACTTCGATGAGGACGGCAGGGCCGATGTACTGAACTATGTTATCGAGAAGTATGGTCGCAAGCGTGTGGCACAGATTGTCACCTTCGGCACTATGGCCCCCAAGATGGCAATCAAGGATGTGGCTCGTGTGCAGAAGCTACCTCTGGCCGAGAGTGACCGACTCACAAAACTCATCCCCGACAAGATTGAGAACAAGAAGGGTCAGAAGCCCTTTGATTGGCTCTATGAGAGCGTGAGCGAGTTTGCGGCCGAGAAGAAGAACGAAGATCCGCTGGTGCAGAACACGCTCCGCTATGCAGAGAAGCTCGAGGGCTCCGTTAGGCAGACGGGCGTTCACGCCTGCGGTGTTATCATCGGCAAGGACGACCTGGAGAAGTTCGCACCCATCGCTACGGCCAAGGATGCAGATCTTAATGTGGTGCAGTTCGAGGGTCAGTTTGTGGAGAGCGTCGGCCTTATCAAGATGGACTTCCTGGGTCTGAAGACCCTCTCCATCATCAAGGACGCACTGGAGAATGTGCGCCGCACAACGGGCAAGGTCATCGACATCGACGCCATCCCCCTGGACGACAAGAAGACCTACGCTCTGTTTAGCCACGGCGACACCACGGGTGTATTCCAGTTCGAGTCGCCCGGTATGAAGAAACACCTCAGGGCCCTGAAGCCCACCCGTCTGGAGGACCTCATTGCAATGAACGCCCTCTACCGTCCGGGCCCAATGGATAAGATTCCCAACTTCATTGCCCGCAAGCAGGGCAAGGAGCCCATCACATACGACTTCCCCGAGATGGAGAAGTATCTCTACGATACCTACGGTATTACGGTCTATCAGGAGCAGGTGATGTTGCTCTCGCAGCTGCTGGCCGACTTCACGGGAGGTGAGGCCGACACACTGCGTAAGGCGATGGGTAAGAAGCAGAAGGCCGTGCTGGACAAGATGAAGCCCAAGTTCATCCAGGGCGCTATGGCCAAAGGACACGACGAGCCCACGCTGGAGAAGATTTGGAGCGAATGGGAGGCCTTCGCATCCTATGCGTTCAACAAGTCCCACGCCACCTGCTACGCCTATGTGGCCTACCAGACAGCCTACCTCAAGGCCCACTACCCGGCCGAGTTTATGGCCGCCCTGCTGAGCCGCAACCTGGCAAGTATGGACAAGCTCACCAACTTTATGGATGAGGCACGCAAGATGAAACTCCGTGTGCTTGGCCCCGATGTAAACAAGAGTATCCACACCTTCTCGGCCGACAAGGATGGCAACATTCGTTTCGGTATGGCAGGCATTAAGGGTGTTGGTGAGGCAGCAGTGAAGGAGCTTGTGGCCGAGAGGGAGAGAGGCGGCGATTTCAAGGATTTCTACGACTTCGTGGAGCGCATAAACTTCACGGCCGTCAACAAAAAAGCCATTGAAAATATGGCCCTGGCGGGCGTCTTTGACTCCATCCTGGGCTTCCACCGAAGCAAACTCTTCGTGGTGCAGAAGGAGTCGGACATCCCCTTCCTGGAGCAGATGGTGCGCTACGGCGTGAAATTCCAGCAGGATCAGGACAACGCACAGCAGAGCCTCTTTGGTGGTATGATTGATGTATCACTCCAGAAACCCACCCTGCCACCACTGCCCGAGTGGGACAAGCTGACCACGCTCAACCGCGAGAAGGATATGATCGGTATGTACCTTTCGTCCCACCCGCTGGATGACTACTCAGTGATCGTAAGGCACGTTTGCAATACGCCTCTCACACAGTTCTCCAACCTCGCCGACATTGGCCAGAAGGATTTTGTGGCGGGCGGTATGGTCACCAATGTGGCCAGCCTCACAACCTCCACGGGTCGTCCCTTCGGCAAGGTGAAGATGGAGGACTACTCGGGAGAGTATGAGTTTGCCTTCTTCGGCAAGGACTACGAGCAGTTCCGCCCCTACCTGTATGAGGGCTATTTCCTGATGCTCAAAGGCTCCGTAAGGCCCCGCCCCTACAACCCCGAAGAGCTCGAAGTGAAGGTTACTTCGCTCCAACAACTACAAGATGTGAGCGAAAATGTTATAAAAGAGATAAATATTAATATCTTTGTGGAGGATTTGACAACGGAGTTTAGAGAGGAACTCACCAAACGACTGAAAAAGTCGAAGGGAAAGACCAAACTGAACATACGAGTGTGCGATAGTCGTACGGATGTAGCCG
>JAGBYS010000032.1 GCA_017628675.1 Tidjanibacter sp. | reverse complement strand
TGCAACGATGGAGTTACGAATTATTTGGTGAGTGCGCCAATCTCGTAAAGAACCTCATTGGTCTTCTTCACAGCAGCAACGCTCTTCTCAAACTGCTCTTTCTCCGAAGCGGTAAGCTTGAGGGGGAGGATCTTCTCGATACCGTTCTTGCCGATAACAGCGGGAACGCCGATGAAGAGGTCCTCTGCACCGTACTCACCCTCGAGGTAGCAGCTCGAAGAGATAACCCTCTTCTGGTCGCCGAGGATGCTCTCAACTACGCTTGCGATAGCAGCGCCGGGAGCGTACCAAGCCGAGGTGCCGAGGAGTTTGGTGAGGGTTGCACCACCAACCATAGTGTCGGCAGCAACCTGCTGGAGTTTCTTCTTCGAGAGGAGCTGGCTCACGGGCACACCGCGGTAGCTTGCCTTCTCGATGAGGGGGATCATAGTGGTGTCACCGTGACCGCCGATTACCATACCGTCAACATCGCGGATGTCTGCTTTGAGGGCCTTTGCCAGGTAGCAGCGGAAGCGCGACGAGTCGAGGGCGCCACCCATACCGATTACGCGGTTTTTGGGAAGACCGGTAGCCTTGAGGGTGAGGTAAGCCATAGTATCCATAGGGTTCGACACGATTACGAAGATAGCCTTGGGCGAGTACTCGAGGATGTTGTTAACCACCGACTTAACGATGTTTGCGTTCACGCCGATGAGCTCCTCACGGGTCATACCGGGTTTGCGGGGAACACCCGAGGTGATAACCACTACATCGCTCTTTGCGGTAGCCTTGTAGTCGTTGGTCACGCCTACGAGTTTGGTGTCGAAATCCAGAAGAGTGGAGGTCTGGTACATATCCAGAACCTTACCCTCGGAGAGGTCGGGTTTGATATCGATCAGACATACCTCGCTTGCAACCTTGCGGATTGCCATCACATTTGCAGCAGTTGCGCCCACATTACCGGCGCCTACAACAGTTACTTTTGTTGCCATTTTTTCCTAACTAATTATTTGTTATTCAGTTAATTTTGAATATTGAATTCTGAATCTTGAATTACAGCAGTGCTTTGTAGCCCTCTGCGTCGAGCAGGTCGTCGAGCTCTGCGGGGTTCTCCATACGGATGCGCACGAGCCAGCCACCCTCATAGGGCTCTTTGTTCACGAGCGAAGGGTCTGCATCCACCTCGGGGTTGAGCTCCAGAACCTCACCGGTCACGGGCAGGAACACATCCGAAACGGTCTTCACGGCCTCGATGGAGCCGAAAACCTCGTGTGCACCTACGGTCTCACCTACGGTGGGAACATCAACGAAAACGATGTCGCCGAGCTCGCCCTGTGCGAAATCGGTAATACCTACCAATGCTTCGTTGCCATCAACGACTTTAATCCACTCGTGGTCTTTCGAGTACTTCAATTCTGCAGGAATGTTCATAGTGTTTAGTTATTTTTAGAGTTATTAGTGTTAATTTCTCATCCATAGACTTAGCCAACCACAAAGATACGCATAAAATTCAAAATGCAAAATGCAAAATGCAAAATTGAGAGGGGAAAGTTGGGAGATGGGGCGATAAAGTCGAAAGTCTAAAGTCGAACCGACCTAAGTCAAAAGGGCAGAAATGACCTCAAGGACCTTATCCCAACTTTCAATTTTCAACTCTCAATTTTCAACTTTCAACTTTATTTCTTATATTTGTGGTTTAAACCTAAAACCGCAACTACGAATACTACAAAATGAACACTCTAATTGATCGCGCTCTTATTGAGAGTGCAATGCAAAAGTTGGAGGTCAGCTCCTTTGAGGACCTCTCGATTCGTCAGCTCGTGTCGCTCGTCAAGACATTCGAGCAGCAGACCGGCCAGGAGTTTATCCACTTCGAGATTGGTGTGCCGGGTCTTCCCGCATCGCAGGTGGGCATCGACGCACAGAAGGCGGCCCTCGACAGAGGTGTGGCCTCGGTTTATCCCTCGCTGGAGGGTGAGCCCGCACTCAAGGAGGCAGCCTCGAAGTTCGTGAAGGCCATCATCGGTGCCGACATCGCCCCTGCACACTGCATCCCCACCGTGGGCTCAATGCAGGGCACCTTCCTGACCCTTATGGCCGTATCGGCTCTCGACAAGAAGAAGGATACCATCCTCTACATCGACCCCGGCTTCCCCGTGCAGAAGACACAGGCCGATGTGCTCGGCATCCGTCGTGAGGCCTTCGATGTCTACAACTTCCGTGACGAGAAATTGGCCCCCAAGCTCGAAGAGTACCTCTCCACCGGCCGCATTGCCGCCATCCTCTACTCCAACCCCAACAACCCCTCGTGGATGTGTCTGACCGACTCGGAGCTGAGGACCATTGGCGAGTTGGCAAACAAGTATGGCACCATCGTTATTGAGGACCTGGCCTATGTGACTATGGACTTCCGCAAGGGGAACGACCCCGCAACGGGCCTGCCCACACAGGTGAGCGTGACCAAGTATACGGACAACTACATCCTGCTTTTGAGCGGCTCCAAGATTTTCTCCTATGCAGGCGAGCGTATCGCCGTGACCTGCATCTCGGACAAGGTTTTCGACCTGAAGAGCGACTACCTCAAGGCAAAGTATGGTATGCCTTCGTTTGGCAATGTCTTCGTACACAAACTGATATACACCCTCTCGTCGGGCGTTTCCCACTCGGCACAGATGGCTCTGGCGGCTATGATGGACCAGGCGGCCGAGGGTATCTACAACTACCGCGACGAGGTCAGGGAGTATGCTCTGCGTACCGAGCGCATCCGTGAGATTCTCACCCGCCACGGCTTCCACCTGGTCTACGACAAGGATGTGGACGAGCCCGTGGGCAACGGTTTCTTCTTCACCATCGGCTACAAGGATATGAAGGGTGGCGAGCTGCTTGGCAAGCTGCTGCAGTGTGGCGTGAGCGGCATTGTGCTCACCTCCACAGGCTCCGACTATGAGGGCATCCGTGCCTGCTCGTCGGCCATCAAGCCCCACCACTACGACCTGCTGGACGAGCGTCTTGGGATGTTCGAGGAGTTGGTTAAATAAATTTCTTTTCTTTCAAAACTGAATCTATGGCAAATTTTGTTACGGCTGCCGAGGCGGCAAAGCTTATTAAGAGTTACGACAAGGTCTATGTTCAGGGCTCCACGAGTGTTCCCGAGACCCTCATAGACGCAATGGTGGCGCGCGCCGATGAGTTGCGTGGCGTGGAGGTCTATAGCGCCTTTGCCATTGGCACCCGCGACATCCCCTACGGCACCCCCGAGATGAAGGAGAGCTTCATCCCCCAGAGCTTCTTTGTGGCCAACAACTACCGCAAGACCATCGCCAGCGGCTATGGCTCCATCACGCCCTGCTTCCTGGGCGAGGTGCCCGCACTGGTGAGGGAGGGCTATGTGAAGTACGATGTGGCACTGCTGAACTGCTCGGAGCCCGACGAGAATGGATACTGCAGCTTCGGCATCTCGGCCGACCTGGCCGTTAGCGCTGCCGAGACGGCCAAGGTTATCATCGCCCAGATTAACCCCCGCATCCCCTACACCTACGGCGACGCGCTGGTGCACATCGACCGCATCGATGCAGCCGTGAGGGTAGATTGTGAGCCCGTGGCTCTGCCCACCGTGGAGCCCAACGAGGAGGAGTGGAAGATTGGTGGCTACATTGCCGAGCAGATTCCCGATGGTGCTACACTCCAGATTGGTGTGGGAGGTATTCCCAACGCTGTGCTTGCGGCCCTTACGAACCACAAAAACCTCGGCCTCCACACCGAGGCACTGACGGATGGCGTTGTACCTCTTATTAATAGTGGTGTGATCAACAACTCACAGAAGGTTATTGAGCCCGGCAAGACGGTCTGCTGTCTGTCGCTCGGCTCGCGTAGGCTCTACGACTATATGGACCACAACCCCGACCTCTTGGTTAAGGATGTGGCCTGGACCAACGACCCCTTCCGCATCCGCCAGAATCCCAAGGCTATGGCCATCAACTCGGCCATCGAGGTCGACCTCACGGGTCAGGTGTGCGCCGATAGTATCGGCACCCGCATCTTCTCGGGCGTGGGCGGCCAGCACGACTTTATGTATGGTGCGGCGCTGTCGGAGGGTGGCAAGACCTTCATCGCTATGAACTCTATCACCCCCAAGGGTGTGTCGAAGATTAAACCCGTCCTGACGGAGGGTGCCGGTGTGGTCACCACCCGTTTCCAGACGCAGTTTGTGGTCACCGAGTATGGTGCCGCCTTCCTCAAGGGCAAGAACCTGGCCGAGAGGGCCAAGGCTCTGATCAACATCGCCCACCCCTCGGTGCGCGAGGAGCTCGAGAGGGCCGCCTGCGAACGCTTCGGCTACTCGTTCCTAAGGCTCAAGGCGTAAGTGCAACACACAAAAAAAGCCTCGCGAAATTCGCGAGGCTTTTTTTGTATTTAATGCCTTTGCATCTCCCAGACCTCAAGGTCACGGGGCGTGCCACCCTCGAGGGTGAACCTCACGGCCGTGCGCACGGGATGAAAACCGTTGCAGCCCGTCGCTCCTGGGTTTATGTTGAGCACCCCTCTGGTCTTGTCGTAGCCCACACGCAAAATGTGGCTGTGGCCGCAGACAAAGATTGTGGGCCTCAGGGAGCATATCTTGGCATACACTTCACGCGTATATCGACCGGCGTAAAAACCTATATGGGTCATGAGTATCTTCGCACCCTCACGCTCGAAACACTGCCACTCGGGATAGGTGAGCCTCATTGTGTGGTCGTCGATGTTGCCATAGACCGCCACCACGGGCTTACCGAAGGCGACCATTGCCTCGGCCGCCTCGCTATTACCAATATCTCCCGCACACCAAATCTCGTCCACCTCCGAGAGGAAACGCTTGAGTGGCTCATCGAAGGTGCCGTGAAGGTCGGATATGATACCTATGCGCAACATTTGGCGAGTTGAAAGTTGAAAGTTGAAAGTTAAAAGTTGAAAGTTATAAAAGACCTTTACCCCTAAAACCCTCAATAATTGTCAATTTTCAATTATCAATTTTTAGAACGGCATATCGTCGATGGGCATCGAGCTATATGCGGGCTCCTCGGTGGGCATAGGGGGCATATCGGGTGCAGGTGCAGCCACCTCGGGGGCCTTGCGTGCGAGCTTCCACGCTCTGGCCTCGGTGTACCAGCGGCCGTTGTACTCCCTCGACTCGAGGTTGATGGCCACCTCCACCTGCTCACCGGGCTTGAGAGCTGCGGCCTCGGCGGCCTTGTCACCCCAGAAACCTACGCACAACTTGCGGTTAAACTCACCGGGAAGCTCGAAGATAACCTCCTGCTTTGTCCACTCACCACGGGCACTCGTGCCCTTAACAACAGGGAGAACCCTGTATACCAATCCTTCAAATTCCATAGTTTTTTTCCTTTATTAATATCTATTATTTAGTTATTCTCGAAGTAGTTATCGAAGAAGAGCATCTGATACTTAATGGAGTTCTTCCAATAGTGCCAATTATGCCTGCCGGGGCGCACATAGAAGTCGTGGGGAATGCCCAACTCCAACAACCTACCGTGAAGTGCAACATTGACATCATAGAAGAAGTCCTCGGTGCCACAATCGATGATCATCACAAGCGACCCGTCCTTGGGTGCGCTCTCCACCATATTCACAATGGCCCACTGCTCCCAGCGCTCGGGATACTCATCCTTGGGACCGAGCAGTTTTGCCATATCCCAGCCATCGGGAAACTCCCTGATGTCCACACCGCCCGAGGTGCTACCAACCGCACCAAAGAGCCCAGGGTGGCGCAATGCCACATAGAGTGCCCCCTGTCCGCCCATCGACAGACCGCTGATGGCTCGCCCCTGGCAAGTGGCATTGGTGCGATAGGTGGCATCCACCCACCCCACCAACTCCTGCGCAAGGAATGTTTCATACCTCAGGGAACTATCCTCTGGGCTATCCCAATACCAACTTTTTGCTCCGTCGGGGCAGACGATGATGAGGCCATACTTATCGGCCAGCGGAGCCACCCCACCCTTGGTGTTCCAACCGTCGTGGTTGTCGCCAAAACCGTGGAGCAGATAGACCACATCGTACCTCTGGCCACTCTCGGCATATCCATCGGGGGTGATCACCGTCACAGGCACGCCCTTCTGCATCGAGGGGCTATAGACCTCCTCGACCCTGCGCTCATAGGCCTTGAGCGTGGCCACAGAGGCCACACACGCCACAAGTATCAGGAAAAATCTTTTCATACAAAACTCATTAAAAAACATTTCGGCCCTTTTAGCCTTTTTGGCCCTTTCGCCCCTTTCTACCCTCTACTCCTTGTCGAGCAGGAAGTATTTTTTGTCCACACCGGCATTGTAGTTACCGATGGTGCCGTCGGCGTGGATGACCCTATGGCAGGGTATCAGCACCGCTATAGGGTTGGCACTCACCGCATTACCCACCGAGCGATAGGCCTTCGTGAAGCCCGTGCAGGCGGCGATGTCGGCATAGCTGACGGTTATTCCGCGAGGCACCCTGAGCACCTGGCGCCACACCTTACGCTCAAAGGGCGTACCCTCCAGATAGAGGGTCAGGCTCTTGGGCCCCTTGCCGTCGAGCACCCTCACCATAGCCTTGTGCGACGGCTCCTCCTCGTGCAGAAGTTGTGCGCCACGCATCTCGGCTCGGAGTTCATCCAGAGCCTCCTCCCTGTCGGCCGCAAAGGCCACACGGCAGACACCCTTCACACTCGAGGCGATGAGCATCAGACCGTGGGAGGTGGGCTGGAACGAGTAGCGCAGCCTTTTATCCTTCAGGTGCGAGAAGCCGAGTGGGCGGATTATGACCTCCGTGGTGTGCTTCGGCAGCGAGTTGCCATAGGCCCACAGGTAGAGCGAGGCCACCGACCCGAAGGGCGAAAAGAGCCTGCGATAGTGGTCGAAGCGCTTGGCTGTGAGCCTCCTCTCGCCATAGAGCACCGAGAGAGCACGACGAATTATGAGGTCGCCCGAGGGGAGCACATCCTCCCTGCCGAGCGAGAACATCAGGAGCATCTCCGCACTCCACACCCCCACTCCACCGAGCGTCACAAGTCGCCTTATGGCCTCCTTGTCACTAAGTCCTCTGAGCTCCTCCTCGGAGAACTCCCCCTTGGAGAATCTTTCGGCCGCCTCCATAATCCAGCGACACTTCCTTGCGGGCACTCCCACCTGGCGAACTCCCTCCTCCCCAAGAGCCCTCAGGCTCTCGGGCGAGAGGACCCCGCCGACCTTTTCGAGCAGTCGGGCGGTTATCTTCTCGGCCGTGGAGGTGGCAACCTGCTGTTCCACAATATTTCTCACGAGCCTATCGAAAAGTGGCGCATCCGTCTGGCGCTCCAGATAGCCGAAGCGTTCGATAATCTGCGCCATACGCGGATCGGCATCTCTCAGATGCTCAATCTTATCGATGTATGGAAAGAGTGAGTTCATAGCGCAAAGGAGGGCTAAGAGTTACCCCACAAAGATACGAATTCGTATCGAAAAAACGCCCCACAAAGGGGATATTTTTATAATAAATGTATATCTTTGCTAAAATTATCTCCACCGATTAAAGAATCATTACGGAATATGAGCAACGGAAATACACGATACTTTCTGATGAACCTACTCAGGCGCCACCGAGTGAGCGTCACAGATGAGAATGGTCGCGAGGTGTGGTACTCGCTCCACCGCCCGCTGCGCTGGGGTCTCTACATCATCTCGGCTGTGGCCATCATCTTTGCTGCCACACTCTGCCTGGCGGCCTACACCTCCATCCTCAACATCCTCCCCGGCTACGACGGCATAGCCGCACGAGAGAGGCTTGTGGAGCAGATCATAAGGCTCGACTCGCTGGAGCGCGAGCTGGACTATATGAGGGTCTACACCGACAATGTAGCACAGGTGATGGAGGGCCGTCGCCCCGTTGTTCGTTCGCTCACCCCCACCGAGCAGGACCGCATCGCCTCCGACAAGGAGATTGTGGCCCCCTCGGCTATGGATAGCATCCTGCGCAGCCAGATGGAGAACCCTGGTCGCTACGGCATAGGAGGTCCCACAACGGACGCCAAATCGCCAGGGGCTCAGATACTTCGCCCCGTGGACGAGTGTCTTGTAGCCAAAGGTTTCACCCCCTCGGCAGGGCTCTATGGCGTAAGGCTCACCGTATCGGCCGATAGGGATGTGAGGGCCGTTCAGGCGGGCACCGTCATCCTCTCCACCCTTGAGCCCGAGGGCTACACGGTGCAGATTCAGCACTCGGCCGGCTTCATCTCCACCTACCGTTCTCTGGGCGAAGCCCTCAAGACAACGGGCGAGAGAGTCGAGGGCGGCGAGGCCATAGGCACCACTCGCAGCGACATCACCACCGAGGGTGGCAAAAGGGAGATTGAAATACAGTTTTGGTTTGACGGCGTGGCCGTTAATCCCGAGAATTATATCACATTTTAGTTAGGTTAGCAGTTATGAAACAAAGACTTGCTCTGCTCGGCTCGACAGGCTCGATCGGCAAGCAGACACTCGATATTGTGCGTCGTAGGCCCGACGAATTTGAGATCACCACCCTCACGGCAGGCAGCCGTTGGGAGAGCCTTGTGGAACAGGCTCTGGAGTTCAAGCCCGACAGCGTGGTGATTGCCAACGAGCAGCACTACAACGCCGTAAAAGAGGCACTTAGCAAGGAGCCCATAAAGGTCTATGCCGGTAGCGACGCTCTCTCACAGGTTGTCACCGGTGGCGAGGTCGATACGGTCGTCAATGCCCTTGTGGGCTACGCCGGTATGCTCCCTTCGCTTGCGGCCGTCAGGGCCTCCAAGCGTCTGGCTCTGGCCAACAAGGAGAGCCTTGTGGTGGCCGGCGAACACATTATGCGCGAGGCTGCCGAGAGAGGTGTGCCCATCCTCCCCATCGACTCCGAGCACTCGGCCATCTTTCAGTGCTTGGCGGGCGAGGCGTCGGCCCCCAGGAGGGTTATTGTCACCGCCAGCGGAGGTCCCTTCCTGCGCACTCCCGCCGAGGAGTTGGAGAGGGTGACCGTCGCCCAGGCCCTCGCACACCCCAACTGGTCTATGGGCGCCAAGATTACCATCGACTCCTCGACACTCGTCAATAAGGGCTTTGAGGTTATCGAGGCCCGTTGGCTCTTTGGCCTCAAGCCCGAGCAGATAGATGTCTTGGTGCACCCCCAATCCATTGTACACTCGATGGTTGAGTTTGAGGATGGCGCCATCAAGGCACAACTCGGCACCCCCGATATGCACCTCCCAATCCAGTATGCCCTGCGCTTCCCCGAGCGTGGCGAGCTGGGCGAGGAGAGGCTCGACTTTATGAAAAACCCGACGCTCACCTTCGAGCCCGTGGACAACGAGCGCTTCCCACTCCTCCAGACCGCCTACGACTGTCTGCGCAAGGGGGGAAATAGTTGCTGTGTGATGAATGGTGCCAATGAGGTAGCCGTGGCAGCATTTTTGTCGGGCGAGATAAAATATACCGACATTGCCCGCGTTATACTTGGGACCCTCGAGAGGGCGCAGTTCGTTGCCACCCCCACCATTGAGGACTACGCCGCCTCAAACCTGGAGTCACGCCGCATTGCCCGCGAGATAATTCAACACTAAAAACACAAAATCGTTGCGCCTCGGGCGTACCGCAATTTTCAATTGTCAATTACTAACAATGGATATAGTAATCAAAATTTTGCAGTTTGTCTGCTCCTTCACCCTTCTTGTGCTCATCCACGAGTTGGGTCACCTGATGTTCGGCAAACTCTTTGGCGTGAGGGTCGAGGAGTTCCGCATCTTCTTCGGCAAGCCGTGGATTAAGTGGCGCTGGGGCGAGACGGAGTACGGCATCGGCTGGTTGCCTTTCGGCGGCTTTGCCAAGCTCTCGGGTATGGTCGATGAGAGCGTTGATACGGAGCAGCTTAAGAGGGAGCCCCAACCCTGGGAGTTCCGCTCGAAGCCCGCTTGGCAGAGGCTCATCATCATCCTCGGCGGAGTGATGATGAATGTGCTCCTGGCCTGGGGCATCTATGTGGGCACGAGCCTGGCCTGGGGCGACCAATACATCTCCAACAAGGATATGCCCTACGGCTACATCTACAGCGACTATGCCCACTCGCTCGGCTTCCAAGATGGCGACAAGATTATCTCCATCGGTGGCCGAGAGATTGAGGACTACGCCAAGGTGCTCACCTCGCTTGTCATCGAGAACGACAAGACCACCGTTGTGGAGCGCGAGGGAGAGCAGGTAACAATCCAGATTCCCGTGCAGTCGGTTATGGAACTCTCCGAGCAGACCGACTTCCTCTACCCTCGCATACCCTTTGAGGTTGAGTCGGTTGTGGAGGGCTCGATGGCCGAGGCTGCGGGCCTTAAGGCGGGCGACAAGGTCGTCGGTGTCGATGGCGAGCCTATGTGCTTCCACGACCAGATTTCGCCTCGCCTCGTGGCCGCCTCGGGAGGCACCATCTCGCTCACCCTCCAGGATGGCACCACCCACCAGGTGGGCGTCAGCGAGGATGGCAAAATAGGCATCGCACTCGCCACCGCACCCTACCTCCCCATCCGCACCCGCACCTACAACCTCTGGCAGGCCATACCCCGTGGCGGTGAGCGCGTAGTGGAGGAGATGGGCGACTACTGGAAGCAACTCAAGATGATTGTGCAGCCCAAGACGGAGATGTACAAGGCTCTGGGTGGCCCCATAGCCATCGGCGGCATCTTCCCCAGCGAGTGGAATTGGCACACCTTCTGGCGCATAACGGCTCTGCTGTCGGTCATCCTGGCAGTGATGAATGTGCTCCCCATCCCTGCGCTGGATGGCGGCCACGCACTCTTCATCCTCATTGAGATGGTGACTCGCCGCCGCCCGAGCGACAAGGTGCTCCTGGTGGCGCAGATGATTGGTATGACCCTGCTGTTTGCCCTTATGTTCTGGGCCACATTCAACGACATAGCAAAGCTATTCTGAAAGAGTAGTTAGTAATGAGTAATTGGGCGGGTTGCGTTTTGCTACCCGCCTCTTTTTTCCCAGCTCTCTCATTTCTCCCACTCCCAATTTTCAACTTTCAACTTAATTTTCTATTTTTGTCGGTTAATATGGGATAATATGGCTCACAAGCAAATGGAAAAAAGACTTAACATAAAATCACTCTTGCCCTACCTGGGTGCCGTGGTGCTCTTTTTGGCCCTGGCGCTCTTCTACTTTGCACCCCAGATGCAGGGTCAGCAACTCTCTATGGGCGACATCACCCAATATGAGGGTATGTGCCACGATATCAAAGAGATGCAGGCCGAGGGCGAGGACCCACAGTGGACCGGCAACGCCTTTGGCGGTATGCCTGCCTACCTGATAAACATCGAGTATCCGTCGATGATTATCAAGAATGTGACCACCGACCTGGCCAACCTGTTTGGTCGCCCTGCGGTGCTCATCTTCCTTGCCCTGCTGTGCTTTTGGGTGATGCTATTACTCTGGGGGATGAATCCCCTGGTGGCCATTGTGCCAGCCATTGCTTACGGATTTTCGACCTACTCGATACTCATCATCGGTGCGGGCCACATCACCAAGATGTTCGCCTTTGCCTATGCACCCCTGCTGGTGGGCGGCGTAGTCTATGTGCTGCGTGGTGGCAAGGTGTGGCTCGGAGCGCTCCTCACGGCCCTCTTTGCGGCTCTCCAGATTGGAGCCAACCACCCCCAGATAACATACTACTTTGCACTGGTAATTCTGGCCGCGTGGATCAACTCGCTTGTGATCGCCATCAAGGAGCACACGCTGAAGGATTTTGCCCTCCGCACAGCCGCACTTGTGGCGGCCGCAATCCTTGCCGTGGGTGCCAACCTCTCGTCGCTCTACTACACGGCCCAGCACCAGGGCGACACCATCCGTGGTGGCAGCCCTCTCGCATCCGAGGTAGCATCCGAGGGCGACAAGGGCCTCGACATCGAGTATGCCACCGCCTGGAGTTATGGTCGCACCGAGAGCCTCAATATGTTCATTCCCAACCTGATGGGTGGCTCCTCCTCTGGCGGCTTTGCCCACGATGGCAAGGTGGCCGACGCACTGCGCCCCTATGGTGCGCGTTCGCTCGCCACTCAACTGCCCGCCTATTGGGGTGATCAGCCGGGCACCGCCGGTCCCACCTACCTGGGAGCCTCGTTTGTGTTCCTGGCCGTGCTGGCTCTTTTCCTGCTCAAGGGGCGTGAGAAGTGGTGGCTTGTGGGCGTGAGCCTCTTTGCTCTGCTGCTCTCGTGGGGCTCCAACCTGATGTGGTTCACGGAACTAATGTTCAAATATCTACCGATGTACGACAAGTTCAGGGCCGTTTCGACGGCGCTGGTTGTCCTGCAGTGGAGCGTACCCCTGCTCGGCGCTCTCGTGCTGTGGCACATCTACAAGGGCGAGTATGAGCCCAAGGAGGTGCAGAAGGCGATCTTCTCTTCGGCCGGCATCACGGCAGGCGTAGCACTCCTGATGTGGCTCGTGGGCGGTGGTCTGTTCACCTTCTCGGCCCCCTATGACGCAC
>JAGBYS010000031.1 GCA_017628675.1 Tidjanibacter sp. | reverse complement strand
GCTTCCTCATTTACTCCGAGTAAACTCCGGAGCAAAATCAAAACCAAGCCTTGAAATCCCCTCACAAAACCCACTCGCTGGGTAGAGGGTCGAAGGTCTAAAGTCTAACGACTAACGACCTAAGGCAGAGAAAAGTTCCTTTAAGGAAATTAAGTAACCTTGGAACCCTTGGAATCCCTGGGACCCCTGGCAAATACAACGATACGCAGTATCGTCTAAAAGTTTTTGGTGCAGCTTTTTACAAAAAGCTGCGAAAAGCGAAAAAAAATGAAAGATACTTCTGAGATATTGAGGCAGGTGCGAAGGATCGAGATTAAGACTCGCGGTCTTTCGAGCGACCTATTTGCGGGCCACTATCATAGTGCGTTCCGAGGTAGGGGTGTGGCCTTCAGTGAGGTGAGGGAGTATCGTATGGGTGACGATGTGAGGGATATCGACTGGAATGTCACGGCTCGTGCACGCAAGCCCCACATCAAGATTTACGAGGAGGAGAGGGAGCTGACGATGATGCTTATGGTCGATGTGAGTGGCTCGGGACTCTTTGGCTCGGGCGACAAGACCAAGCGCACGATTATGACCGAGGTGGCGGCTCTGCTGGCCTTCTCGGCGGCCCAGACGGGCGATAAGGTTGGCTGTCTGCTCTTCAGCGACAAGGTCGAGAAGTTTATCCCTCCCAAGAAGGGGCGCTCCCATATCCTGATGATCATCCGCACCCTCCTGGAGTTTGAGCCCCAGGGTGTGGGCAGCTCGTTGGTGGCCCCTCTGGAGTATCTGACAAGTGCGCTCAAGAAGAGGAGCATCACCTTCCTGGTGAGCGACCTGGAGATGCCCACCCAGGAGAACGAGAGGTTGCAGAAGGTCTTGGGCATCTACTCGCGCAAGCACGACACGGTGGCCATCAGGGTCTATGACAAGAGGGACGAGAGTCTGCCCGACATTGGCCTTGTGGAGATGGAGGATGCGGAGAGTGGCAGGCGTGTGTGGCTGGACACCTCGTCGAGTGCGACCAGAAGACACTATGCCGAGCGCTATGCCGAGGCTGTGGAGCAGATGTCGAAGGTGCTCTCCAGGGCGAGGGTCGACTCGGTGTCGGTGGCCACGGATGAGGATTATGTGAAAGAACTACTTAAGCTCTTCAAGAAGAGATAGAGATATGAAAAATTGGTGGAGAAATAGAGGCTTGTTGCTGGTGGCATTGATGGCTGCGGTGGGCTTGGCGCGAGGCCAGGAACCCGTGCGTATTACCGATGCCCACTTTGAGCCGCAACAGGTGCTGCTGGGCGACCACTTCGACCTGGTTATGGAGGTGGAGGCCCAGGAGGGCTTCGCCGTGGCCTTCCCCGACCTTGCGGAGGGCTTCGCCGAGGGACGCATAGAGCTCTTGAATGAGGGCGGTGTGGATACCGTGTTCCATAGGGAGGGACGCTATGGCCTGCGCAAGCGCTATAAGCTCACGAGCTTCGAGCCGAGCAACTATATGCTCGACTCGCTCGGTGTGCTGAGTGTCAGCCCCGAGGGCAAGGTCGATACCCTTATGCAGCAGGTGGGGCTGGTGGCGAGTGTGGCGATGATACCCATCGACACCACCCAGACGACCATCTATGACATAAAGAGGCCTATGAAGGCACCCATCTACTTTGGCGAGTTTTCGGGCTACTTGTTGTGGACTGTGCTGGCGTTGGCGGCCGTTGCGGGGCTTGTCTATTTGATCGTCAGACGCCTGGCCGGCAGGGGCCTCGGTGGGGAGAGGGCAAAACCCTCGGAGCCACCCCACATTGTGGCCATACGCCGCCTGGAGAGTCTCCACAACCAGAAGTTGTGGCAGAATGGCCGCCTGAAGGAGTACTACTCACTATTGACAGACATCTTGCGTGACTATCTGGACGGTCGCTTTGGCGTGAGTGCTATGGAGATGACCTCCGAGGAGATAATTGTGGCCCTTAGGGGGCTCGATATTATGCCCAAGCAGTATGAGGCCCTGAGCCGTCTGCTCCGAGAGAGCGACCTGGTGAAGTTTGCCAAGTATGTGCCCGAGCAGGAGTACCACGAGGAGGCCTACCTGGCTGTCTACTACTTTGTGGAGGAGAGCAAACAGGTGGCTGTGGAGGAGATGAGTCAAACTAAAGCGGAGGAGAAGAATGAGAGCGAGTAGAATATATGCCGTGCTGATTCTGTCCCTCTTGGGCTTGTTGTGCGCCGAGGATGCCTGGGGACAGAAGTATCCCGAGCGTCACCACATACGCAAGGGCAACCGACTCTACAATAGGGGGGAATTGCCTCAGGCGAGTGCGAGCTATCGTGAGGCTCTCCAGAGGGATTCACTCTCCCTGGAGGCGGCCTTCAACCTGGGTGATGCGCAGTATGCTATGGGCGACTACGCCTCGGCTGAGGGCACCTTCAACGGGCTACTGGAGCGTGAGGGTGTGACTATGACCGACACGCAGAGGGCCGATGTCCACTATAACCTGGGCAATGCTCAGTTCCAACAGCAGAAGTTGCAGGAGGCTCAGGAGTCCTATAAGTCGGCTATGAGGCTCAACCCTGCGGATCAGGAGGCTAAGTTCAACTATGTCTACACCAAGCAACTCCTGGAACAGCAACAACAGCAGCAGGAGCAGAACCAAGACCAAAATCAGGACCAGAACCAGCAGAATGAGGAGAATCAGCCTCAGAATCAGCAGGGCGATAATAAGGAGCAAGAGGGCGAAGGTAATGAGCCTCCCCAGGATCAGTCCAAGCCCGAGCAGCAGCCCGGCGAGGGCGACAAACAGCCTCAGCCTCAGGCCGCAGGTCAGCGTAGAGAGCTGAGCGAACAACTGCTCGACGCTGTGCAGCACGCCGAGGACCAGACCCGTGAGAAGGTCGACGGCCGCCGAGTGGTGGGCGTGGGCGCCTCGGGCAAGAATTGGTAATTGAGAACTGAGAAAGGGCCAAAAGGGCGAAAAGGGCCAAAAGGCAATTGAAAATTGGCTGTTGAGTGTTGATAACTGATAACTGCCCCAATGGGGCTTAGAGATAATTTTGCATTTTGAATTTTGAGATTTGAAAGTCCATATATGTTGTGGCTCTCGGCGCTGGTGGTGCCGATGGTGCTCTATTACTTGTGGCTCCAGAGGGCCGGAAGCGCTACGCTGACGCTCTCGTCGGTGCGCCCTACGGAGGGTGCTCCCCGCACACTGCGCTACTACTGTCGCCACCTGCCTCTGGTGCTCAGGTGTGCGGTTGTGGTGCTTGTGGCGGTGGCGCTGGCACGCCCACAGAGCAGCGAGAATGTTAGCAAGACCACCGTGGATGGCATCGACATTGTCCTCTCCATCGATGTGTCGACCACAATGGAGGCGACCGACTTTGTGCCCAACCGCCTGCACGCCGCCAAGGATGTGGCCTCCAAGTTCATCGCCGACCGCCCCAATGACCGCATAGGTCTGGTCATCTTTGCGGGCGAGAGCTACACCCAGAGCCCCATAACCACCGATAAGGCCGCCCTTCAGAATCTGCTCTCGAGGGTAGATTTCGGCATTGTGGAGGATGGCACGGCCATCGGTATGGGCCTCGCCACGGCCGTAAACCGCCTTCGTGAGTCGGACGCAAAGAGCAAGGTCATAATCCTGCTGACGGACGGTATGAACAATGCGGGTCAGGTGTCGCCACTCGAGGCCGCGGAGATTGCCGCCGACTTTGGCGTGAAGGTCTACACCGTGGGTGTTGGCCGCCGAGGTATGGCCTCCTTCCCTGTGCAGGATGCCTGGGGACGCACCCAATATGTGCAGCGCAGGGTGGAGATCGACGAGGAGTCCCTTTTGGCCATTGCCGAGAGGACGGGTGGAGAGTACTTCAGGGCCACCGACAAGGATGCTCTCTACGCCATTTATGAGAAGATCAACCAGCTCGAGAAGAGCAAGGTCGAGACCGATAACTATGTGAAATACAATGAACACTTCGCCGAGTACCTCCTCTGGGCACTGCTGCTGATGGTGGTGGAGTTTGCCGTAAGGCGCCTGTGGCTCTCGAGGTAAGAGGCGGAAGTGGAGAGAAGAGATAATAGCCGAAAGAGATGTTGAGGTTTGCAAATACGGAGTACCTATACTTGTTGCTGGTGGTGCCGCTGCTGGTGGTGGCATACTACCTGACGGTTGCTCGTCGCAAGAGGGTGATGGCTCGCTTTGGTAGCGAGTCGGCACTCGTGCGCCTTATGCCCGACAGATCGTCGGGCAAGCAGGGCCTCAAGTTCTGGCTCTTTGTCCTCGCCTTTGCGATGATGACCCTGGCGGTGGCTCGCCCACAGAAGGGCGCCAAACTGCGTGAGGTGGAGCGCGAGGGCGTGGAGATTATGATTGCGATGGATGTGTCGAACTCGATGCTCGCCACCGACCTCTCGCCCAACCGCCTGGAGCGCACCAAGTATGCTGTGGGCCGAGTGATCGAGGGGCTCGATGAGGAGCGTGTGGGTGTGATCATCTTTGCGGGCGACGCCTATGTGCAGTTGCCCCTCACCTCCGATATGCTCACAGCCAAGAACTTCGTGGAGCGCATCTCCACCAACCAGGTGACCAAGCAGGGCACAGCCCTCGGGTCGGCCATTGCGCTTGCCTCGAGTGCCTTCTCGTCGACCTCGGAGGGTAGTAGGGTGGTGGTGCTGGTGAGCGACGGCGAGAACCACGAGGACGACGCACTGCAGGCCGCCCAGATGGCCGCTGCGCAGGGTATCACCATTTACACCATCGGTGTGGGCTCGCCCGAGGGTGCCCCCATACCCTTTGAGGGCGACTACATCCGCGACAAGGAGGGCAATATGGTGGTGAGCAAGCTCGATGAGCAGACCCTGCAACAGGTGGCGGCGCTCACGGGTGGCGCCTATGTGAGGGCCACCAATGCGAGCGTGGGCCTCGAGGAGATTATCGACCTGGTGAATAAGACCGAGAAGGCCAAACTATCCATTGAGATTTTCGAGGAGTACGACGAGATGTACCACATCCCCCTGCTGGCCTCTTTGGTGCTGCTACTCTTGGAGTTTGTGGTGCTCCCACGCCGCAATAGGGTGCTCTCCAGATGGAACCTTTTCGGGTAGAGCGGACTTAGGGTTTGGCTCTCTCGGAGAAAATTACTACCTTTACAACACGGACTTAAGTAGATAAAGATTAAACACTATACACCTATGGCATATTTTGAGGTATATGGCGGTCGCAGCCTCCAAGGCGAGATTACCCCTCAGGGCGCAAAGAATGAGGCCCTCCAGATTATCTGTGCAACGCTTCTCACCCCCGAGAAGGTCACCCTTTATAATGTTCCCGAGATTGTCGATGTGCTGGCTCTGATTGAGCTGCTCCGCAACCTGGGTGTGGAGGTTGAGCGCCTGGGAGAGGGTTGCTATAGCTTCGAGGCCAAAAGTATCGACCTTGGCTACCTGCGCACCGAGGACTACCGCAAGCGTGGCTCCAAGCTGCGTGGCTCGGTGATGGTCATCGGCCCCCTGCTGGCACGCTTTGGTGTGGCCTACATCCCCAAGCCCGGTGGCGATAAGATTGGTCGCCGTAGGCTCGACACCCACTTCATAGGCCTCCAGAAGCTGGGCGCCAACATCAACTTCGACTCCTCGGGCGACTTCTTCGAGGCCAACACCGAGCGCCTGAAGGGTACCTATATGCTCCTCGATGAGGCCTCCGTGACGGGCACCGCCAACATCGTTATGGCTGCCGTTCTGGCCGAGGGTACCACCACCATCTACAACGCCGCCTGTGAGCCCTACCTGCAGCAGCTCTGCAAGATGCTCAACCGTATGGGCGCCAAGATTGAGGGCATAGCCTCCAACCTGCTCACCATCCACGGCGTGGAGTCGCTCGGCGGCACGGAGCACACAATGCTCCCCGATATGATTGAGGTGGGCAGCTTCATCGGTATGGCTGCAATGACCCAGTCGGAGCTCACCATCAAGAATGTGTCGTTCGAGAACCTCGGTATCATCCCCGCACAGTTTGCCCGTATGGGCATCCGCTTCGAGCAGCGTGGTGACGACATCTTCATCCCCCGTCAGGAGCACTACGAGATAGATAGCTTTATGGATGGCTCCATTATGACCATCGCCGACGCACCCTGGCCCGGCCTCACACCCGACCTGCTGAGTGTCTTCCTGGTGGTTGCCACACAGGCCAAAGGCTCCGTGCTCATCCACCAGAAGATGTTCGAGAGCCGTCTATTCTTCGTCGACAAGCTCATCGATATGGGCGCACAGATTATCCTCTGCGATCCCCACCGTGCCACTGTCATCGGTCACGACCACTCGCGCCGCTTGCGCCCCACCACGATGTCCTCACCCGACATCCGTGCAGGTGTGGCCCTGCTGATTGCGGCCCTCAATGCCGACGGAAAGAGCATCATTCAG
>JAGBYS010000030.1 GCA_017628675.1 Tidjanibacter sp. | reverse complement strand
TATCTTTTTTAATACCCGTGGATAATTATATATGGGGTCTATAAGCCCTTTTTGCCCTTTTAGTTCTTAAAGCCTTAGGTCGGTTAGACTTTAGACCTTTGACTTTAGACAAAAAAAACGCAGAGAGCGAGATGAATGCAAGGCGCACAAGAAAATCCCCTCCACAGTTTGCTCATCGCAAATGAGGAGGGGATTTATCGCAGTGCAACGAAGCAGTCGCTCGCTATATGCGTTTTTTAGTAGGAGCGGACGAACAAAACGCGTCGCTTGGAAGGCTTGCCACTGAATACACAAACGCCATCCTCGTCTACCGAGTCGAAGGGGATGCAACGGATGGTCGCCTTGGTTGCCTCTTTGATGGCCACCTCGGTCTCGGTGGTGCCGTCCCAGTGGGCGAGGATGAAGCCGCCCTTGTTCTCGAGCACCTCTTTGAACTCCTCCCAGCTGTCCACCTTGGTAATCATCGAGTTGCGGAAGTTGAGCGCCTTCTCGAAGATGGTCTTCTGCATCTCCTCGAGGGTCTGCTCCACGAGGTTCTCGATGCCCTCCAGAGCCACACTCTCCTTCACGAGCGTATCACGACGCATCATCTCCACGGTGCCGTTTGCCAAATCGCGAGGACCTACAACGAGCCTTACGGGCACACCCTTGAGCTCATACTCGGCGAACTTGAAGCCCGAGCGCACATTGTCGCGGTTGTCGACCTTCACGCTGATGCCCTTGGCACGCAGCTTGGTGGCAATCTTCTCGAGCTCCTCGGTCATCTTCTGGAGCTCCTCATCGCCCTTGTAGATGGGAATCATAACCACCTGGATAGGTGCGAGCTTGGGAGGCAGCACGAGGCCGTTATTGTCGGAGTGGGCCATAATGAGCGCACCCATCAGTCGGGTCGAAACGCCCCACGAGGTTGCCCACGCATAGTCCATACCACCGTCACGGGTTGCAAACTGCACATCGAAAGCCTTACCGAAGTTCTGACCAAGGAAGTGCGAGGTACCGCTCTGGAGAGCCTTGCCGTCCTGCATCAGGGCCTCGATGGTGAAGGTATCCACAGCACCTGCGAAGCGCTCGTTGGCACTCTTGGTACCCATAATCACGGGCACACCCATCCAATTCTGGGCGAAGTCGGCATAGACACGAATCATCTTCTGTGCCTCCTCGATGGCCTCCTCACGGGTCTCGTGGGCGGTGTGGCCCTCCTGCCAGAGGAACTCGGCGGTGCGGAGGAAGAGGCGGGTACGCATCTCCCAACGAACCACATTGGCCCACTGGTTGCAGAGGATGGGCAGGTCGCGGTAGGACTGAATCCAGTTCTTGTAGGTATTCCAGATGATGGTCTCGGAGGTGGGGCGCACGATGAGCTCCTCCTCGAGGCGAGCCTCGGGGTCTACAACCACGCCGTTACCCTCGGGATCGTTCATCAGACGGTAGTGGGTAACCACAGCGCACTCTTTTGCAAAGCCCTCCACGTGGTCGGCCTCACGGCTGAAGAACGACTTGGGGATGAACAGAGGGAAGTAGGCGTTCTGGTGGCCCGTAGCCTTAAACATATCGTCCAGGGCGCGCTGCATCTTCTCCCAGATGGCGTAGCCGTAGGGCTTGATAACCATACATCCGCGAACGGCCGAGTTCTCGGCCAAACCCGCCTTAACTACCAAATCGTTATACCACTGCGAGTAATTTTCCTCACGAGGGGTGAGCTGTTTGAGTTCTTTTGCCATTTCTATTTTGCTGTTTTTTATTGTAAAATTCTTTGTTCTGGGTGAGAAACTAGCGCAAAAGTTGTATATTTGTGCATAGTATGCGCAGTTTCAGCGGCAAAGGTACACTTTTTTGCCGAAAACAAGGAGCCAATGGAGGGTTTGCTAGAGGAAAAACAAATTTTTTTTGGGCCTCCGTGCAACAAAACGCCCTCTTTTTGCATCTATATAGTTAAGGACACTATGTTATAACAGCTTAAAAAAGTTCAGCGATATGATGAGAATGAGAAATATAGCAGCATTTGTAGCACTCCTTTGCGGGTGCCTCGCACTTGCCTCCTGCAGTGCAAACATAACCTTGGGCGGAGGACTCACAGCCTACGCCGACGACCTCTACGGCATCCACGACCGTGCAGCCTTGGCCCAGGCCGAGGCCGAGATTGCTGCCGCCGAGGCAGCCGCACGCGAGGCCAACGAGAAGCGTATTGCTGCAATGGTTGCTGCGGCCGAAGCCGAGGATGACATCGACGCCATCCTGGGCAATGTCGAGGTGGGTGGCTCCTACGCCTCTGTGAGTGCGGGTAGCTCCTCGGGCAGCAACATCAGCATCTACAACAACATCTATGTGGACGACTACAGCAGCGCCTACGCTCGCCGCCTGCAAGGATTCACCTCGCTCACCTACCGTATGCCCTCGTCGTACTACGACTACCGCTACGGCGACTCCTACTTCCTCACCTTGGCCTACGACCCCGCCTTCTACACGGTTATGATTGTGGGCGATCAGGTGTGGGTGGAGCCCCGCTACATCACCAATATGTTCGGCAGTTGGAACAATCCATACTACTATAGCTACCGCTATGGCTACAACCCCTACTACTATGGTTATAGCTATGGCTACTACGATCCCTGGTGCTGGAACTCGCCCTACTGGGGTTGTGATCCCTACTATCACTACTACAGCCACCACTACTGGCACTCGCCCCACTACGGCCACCACCACAACCACTACCACCCTGGCTACCACAACCCCGCACACAAACCCGGAGGTCCCGGTCACCACGGCGGTAACCACAAACCTGTGGTACAGCACCGTCCCAGCTATGGTGCAGTGGGTGGCTCGTCGGTACGCCCCGGCCGTGGTCAGCTCTCCTATAGCGACCGCCTGGGTGGCACCACCACAAGCGCCTCGCGTGGCAACGATCGTGGCGCCGTACAGCTCACCGGCCCCGGCTCGGGTGGCAATGGTGGCAATAGGGTAAGCGGCTCCTCTTCGGTTGCAGGCTCCTCCTCGCGCCCCGGTGGCACCGTTACCAGCGGCCGTCCCGGCAGCTCGCCCGCAACAACCACCACGGGTGGTCGTGGCAGCAACAGCGCAACCTCCAGTGGCCGTGGCAATGGCGCCGTGACTACCGAGGGTGTTCGTGGCGGAATAGTCATCAGCGACGACCTGAAGGGTAGCCTCTCGGGCTCCACCCTGCCCGCAGGAGCCATCACCCCCACTCGTGGCAACTCCTCGAGCGGCGTGAGCAACTCCTCGAGCCGTGGCACAAGCTCCGGCCGCGCAACCACCACAAGTGGCAGCTCGTCGAGCAGCAGGAGTAGCGGCTTGCGCCTGGGTACAAGCTCGGGTCGTGCAAAGGCAAGTTCCTCTTCGTCGTCGAGCTCGAAGTCGACTCGTAGCACCTCGACCCGCTCTACGAGCACCAGGTCAAGCTCCAAGTCATCCTCGGTGAGCACCCGCAGCAGCTCCTCCTCTCGTAGCTCGTCATCCTCTTCCCGCAGTTCGTTCAGTTCGGGCTCCTCTTCTCGCAGCTCGTTCAGCTCGGGCTCCTCGAGCAGCAGCTCGCGTGGAGGCAGCAGGCGTTAGTGGCAGGGAGTTTGCACACCCCCGACAAGTTTAGACAACAAAGCGTTTAGTTTCATTCGACAAATAGAACAATGAAAAGAGTAATCTGTATAGCAATGGCCGTTGCGCTCTCCTCCTTCGGGCTGAGGGCGCAGACGACCCACTTTGGCGGAGCGCTTATCTCGCCCGCAAATATGAGCCATATGGAGGCCACCAAATACTCACAGGCCGAGCATACCTTTATGTCTGCAAGGGTGGCCGCTATGGGTGGAGCCTTCACCTCGCTGGGTGCCGACCTGTCGAGTATGGCCATTAACCCCGCAGGCTTGGGTATGTATCGTGCCTCGGAGATTGGCATCTCGCTCGGCTACGACCACACCTCCTCCCAGAACAGCAACTACCACTCCAATATGTGGGGTGGCAATCTGAACTTCAATCAGGTGGGTGCGGCCCTGAACCTCTATCAGTCCTCGGGTGCGCTCGTGAGCTTCACCCTCGGCTTTGGCTACAACCAGCTCGCCGACCTCGACTTCATTGATCGTGGTCGCTGGGAACAGGGTGAGGTGACCATTGGTGAGTTCTTTGCCGAGCAGATGTATGGCATTGACCCCACAACCCTGAACGGCTCGGCCGACCCCTTCCGCAACAACAGCATCTACCCCGACGAGTGGGGTGGCGTGTTGGCCTACCAGACCTATCTGATTGACCCCGGGATGACCTCGGACAACAAATTCTCGGGTGCCTACAGTGTGCCCAGCGTTCCTCTGAGCACCAGAATAGACTCCTCGTATAGCCTCAAGAGTGAGGGTAGCGTGGGCGAGTATGACTTCTCGATGGGCTTCAACATCGCCAACATCCTCTACCTGGGCACCACGCTCGGCATTCAGGATGTGCAGCAACTTGTGCACTACACCTTCCACGAGTATGCCCCGCCCACCTACAACATCGATGAGCTCCACTACCTGGATTACCACCCCTCGGTGGCAAGCTATGGCTCGGGTGTAAACTTCAAGATTGGTGCAATCCTGCGCCCCATAAGTGCTCTGCGTCTGGGCGTTGCCTACCACACGGGCACCTCTATGAGCCTCACCAGGGACTACTACACCAACCTGACAACCACCTTCTATGACGGCTCGAGCTATCAGGCCGAGTCGCTCATCAACAGCTTCACATACCACTACACCTCGCCCAGCAAACTGCTCCTTGGCGCCTCGGTGACCATCGGCAGGAGGGCCATCCTCTCGGTGGACTACGACAAGGTGTGGTATGGCAAAATGAGGATGGACACCAACGGTCTGGAGGCGGCCTTTGCAGCCGATGTGGATGCCGACCTGGGCACCTCGGAGAACTACCGCGTAGGTCTTGAGATTGTGCCTATCAATGGCCTCTACCTGCGTTGTGGCTACGCCTACTACGGCTCGCCCCTCAACACCGAGGCACAGCAGTATGCCAACGATGGCGGCGCCTTCTTCGGCTCCTACAAGACCCACACCGACAACATCTCGCTGGGTGGCGGTCTGAGGTTTGGCAACTCGTCGGTAGACCTGGTGTGGACCATCTCCAACGCCCACTACACCAATAGTGTGATGTACTACTACTCCTATGTAGACGACTCCACAGACCTTTTGGTGTCGGGCCCTATGCTCACCAACCTGCGCCACAGGACCAACAATGTGGCCCTCACCTACTCCTTCCGCTTCTAATCTGAGCGCCCGCAACCAAGGGCCACAGCGATAACAGACACAATACACCCCACTACCGCTCGGTAGTGGGGTGTTTTATATACATAGCCGCCTGGGAAGATCCTCAACCGACCCTCTCCGGAAAACATTTACAGTTTTGCCACCAGCTCGCGCACCCTATCGGGGCCGTCGCCATTGCAATCGTAGGTCACCGTGTGGATGCCAAATCGCGAGGCTGCCTCCGTATTGGCAATCTTATCGTCGGCAAAGACCGTCTCGCTGGGCTCAAGGCCATAGCGCGAGAGTATGATCTCATAAATCTTCTTATCGGGCTTATTGACCCTCTCCTGGTAGGACACCACCGCACCGTCGAAGAGCTCAAAGACGGGGAACTTCAACAGCTCGGCGTAGAACTCGCCCGACATATTGGAGAGCACATAGCACTTTATGCCCCTGGCCTTAAGCTCCCTGATGAGCTCTTCGGTCTCGGGGATGGGCTGCAGCGCCTCCAGCAGTCTTTGCACCTGGCAGTGGGCATCCTCAAGGGTGAGGTTATAATCCTCGGCCAACATTCTGGTCACCTCCTCGCGAGTGTAGGTGCCCCTATCGAACTCGCTCCAATACGCGGGGAACTCGGCATCGGCCGAGATGAAGGCAAAAGTCTGGCCCAGCACCTCGCCGAGCCTCTGGAAATCACGCCCCAGCACAACGCCGCCGAGGTCGAAAATCACATTCTTAATCATATTTCGGGTTTTCGTTTAGTCAATCTCAATCCTTCGTTTGGTGGGGCTGAGGACCTCAATGGCCACCTTCATCACATCGTCGGGCAGCAGCTCCTCGATCTTCTCCGACCACTCCACAAGGCAGAGCCCGTCCGAGTAGAAATACTCCTCATAGCCCATATCGAAGGCCTCCTCGGGGCGATCTATGCGATAGAAGTCGAAGTGGTAGATGGCCCTGCCGTCGGCCGCATCGTAGCGGTTGACCAGAGCAAAGGTGGGGCTCGTCACCACATCCTCACTACCCAACTGCGCACATATCTCCTTGATGAGCGTGGTCTTACCCGCACCCATCGCACCAAAAAAGGCTATCACATTTCTGCCATCCAGCGCACCAATAATCTCCTCGGCCGCCTCGGCAACATCTCCCAATCCGTTTACATTTATCTCTTTCATACCTTTTTCTTTTCCTTTCGCTCCTTTTTGTTTCGCAGCTTTTTGTTTTGCGCCTTTTTGTTTTGCGCCTTTTTATAAAAAGGCGCCCCAAAAATTTTTAGGAGATACTTCGTATCTCAGTAACCCTAAGCTACCATTCTACCGCCTAACCTCAAAATTGTCAACTTTCAACTTTCAACTTACAACTTGGGTCTTAGGACGATGTAGGGGACAATCATCTCCTCCATCGACACGCCGCCGTGCTGGAAGGTGCCACGATAGTAGCGGATGAACTGGTTTGCATTGTTCGGATAGGTCAAGAAGTCCTTTCCGAGTGCAAAGATATAACTACTTGTGAGATTTCCTTGCGGAAGTTGCGCTTCTTCTGGCCTGGTGATCTCAAAAACCTCCTTGGGGTTGTAATTTAGATTGCGACCCGTCTTGTAGCGTATGTTGGTCGATGTCTCCCTGTCGCCCTGCACCTTCACGGGGTTCTCCACTCGTGTGGTGCCGTGGTCGGAGGTCACTATGACTGTGTGGCCCGCCTCGGCCAACAGACGCAACAGGTCGAAGAGCTCCGAGTGCTCAAACCACGAGCGTGTCAGCGAGCGGAAGGCCGCCTCGTCCTCCGAGAGTTCACGGATAATCTCCGTCTCGGTGCGTGCGTGGGAGAGGATGTCGAGGAAGTTGTAGACGATGACCGACAGGTCCATATCCTTAATCCTCTGGAAGTTATCCACGAGTTTGCGACCCGCCTCGGGCTTTATCAGCTTGTCGAACGACACCCTCCACTGCTTGCCGGCCCTGGAGAGCTGACGGCGCAAAAACTCCTCCTCATATTTATTTTTTGCCCCATCCTCATTGTCGTTGAGCCACCTGTCGGGCATAAGTTTGTCGATGGCAAGGGGCATCAATCCCGCAAAGAGCGCATTGCGGGCATACTGCGTGGCTGTGGGCAAGATGCTGCAATAGAACTCCTCGGTATAGATGTCGAACATAGGCCACAGCAGGGGCCAGATGGTGCGCCACTGGTCGTAGCGGAAGTTGTCGATCACCAGCAGTGTGACCTTGCCGCCCGCAGCCTCCACCTCAGGGATTATCTTGTTGCGGAAGAGGGTGTGGGACATTGTGGGCCTTGCCTGGTCGCGCGCATTGACCCACTCGAGGTAGTTGCGGCGTATGAACTTGCCGAACTCGCCCTCGGCCTCACTCTTCTGGTAGGAGAGGATATCCCTCACGCTCCTGTCAGACGACTCGGTGAGCTCCATCTCCCAGCCTACAAGCTTGCGATAGATGGCACACCAGTCGGCAAACGAGCGGGCCTCGCCGAGCGAGAGGCTTATCTTGCCGAACTCGGCCCTATAGTCGGCCGTGGTCTGCTCCGTGACGAGCTGCTCACGGTGGACATTCTTCTTGATGGAGAGGAGCACCTGGTTGGGGTTGATGGGCTTTATGAGGTAGTCGGCAATCTTGGAGCCTATGGCCTTGTCCATAATGTTCTCCTCCTCGCTCTTGGTGACCATAATCACGGGCGTCGAGGGCCTCACCTCCTTGAGTTGTGGGAGGGTCTCGAGGCCCGTCATTCCGGGCATCATCTCATCCAGAATGATCAGGTCATAGGGGGTGGTGCGGGCCATATCGACCGCATCGTAACCGTTGTTGCAGGTGTCCACCTCGTAGCCCTTGCCTCTAAGGAAGAGGATGTGGGGCTTGAGGAGTTCCACCTCGTCGTCGACCCAGAGTATGCTCACTTCGTTATTCATAGTGGTTTCTTGTCTTAATAAGAGAAAATTGACCTCCAAACTACAACTATAATGCAGAAAGAGGTCAATTTATTGTGCTGCGCCCAAATCAAAAGGGGCTACTCCTTGCTCTTTTTTGCCTTGTTCTCCACTCGCTCCACACGGCGTGTGCGCTCAGTGCGGCGGCGACGCAGAGCCACCTTCACACTCGATGCGGCACGACCTGTGACCACATTGTCGATGGCTATCATCGTGTTGTCGAAGAGCTTGCGGAATGGCTTTGCACCCCTCTCAAGGCCGCGGGTGTGGCGCTCGGTCTTGTGGGGATACATATCGGGGATGGTGATCATAATGCCCGTCTCCTCAACATCGCCGAAGTCGGGGTTGATGACGGTCGAGAAGACCATCATTGAGGGCGACACACTCATATAGGAGCTGATCATCGGGGGCACAAACTCGCCCCTCTCCTTGAGTTCACGCAGCAGAATCTTGTGATCCTCGGCGTAGTCCTCGCCCGTGAAGATGCGCTCCATCGACTCGATGTCGATGTTCATCTCCAGCGGATGAATGGGCTCCAGCAGACCCTCCTTGGCGGGGAAGCGCTTGTGGAGGAAGTACATAAGCATATTGCGGGCCTCCACATTGTAGTGACCATACATTGTCACCTTGCCGAAGAAGTATTTTTTGTCGGGGTGGTTCACGATGATGGCACCCAGACCATCCCAGATGTTGTCCATCACATAGAGGCTCTTGGCATTGGCCCTGGTGCTCTGGTAGTTGGGGTGGACATAACTACGGCCCAGCTCAATGGCATAGGGGAGGTAGTCGCGGCGGAATTCGTCCGTGAAGCGGAAGTAATGCTCGGTGGAGAGGTGCTTCTGGTCGCCACTCTCACAAATGATGAAGCGGTAGCCGCCCACAATCTCCTTTGCCACGGGGTCCCACACCACAAGCTGTTTGTACCCGTCGGGAGCCAAGTCCTCGGCGTCGATGTCGACCTCCTGGCCTGTGCCACCTCCCGCGCTGCGGAAGGCCCACTCCCTAAGTCGGCCAATCTCCCTCATCACATTGGGACACTCGGCAGCCGTCACCACATAAATTTCGTTGCCCGCACGGTTGGTTTCGCGCAGGAATCTCGACTCATTGAGCTCCTCCATAAGAAGGGTCCTCGATACGGGTTTTATGATAGACTTCATACTTTTCTCTATAGTTTTAACTAACCTATTTCTCCTATTTATTGCTCTGGGCTGCAATCTCATAGACCTTGCCCCTGACATACTCGCTCCTTTCTTTGTGCGACTCCATCTCGGCGAGACTCTCCCATCCGATGGGCTCACCGATGTGCAGCACGATATGTTTTCCCTTCTGCTTGAACATCTCGTCCACCAGGTAGAGCATCTCGATATTCATCTTTATGCCCAATCGCTTGCGCCAAATAGAGATGTTATAGAAGCGCTTGGAGAGCTGACCCTCCACAAACACTGGTACCACATCCCTCTTGTGCTGCACAGCCTTCTTCACAAAGTTGGTGTGCCACTCCAGGTCCACGACCTCTCCCTTAATCTTGCGCGAGCAGAGGCCTGCGGGGAAGGTCTGGATGGGCACATCGCCGGCGAAGGTCTCCTCGAAGATGCGCACCGCCTCACGGGACTGCTTGCCGTGCTTATTAACGGGCAGGAAGATGGGTGCCAGGGGCTCCACAAACATCAAGAGGTCGTTACTGATGCTCATTGCGTCGCCCAGGTGTTTCTCGATCTCTTGTGCCAGGATTACGCCATCCATACCGCCAAAGGGGTGGTTCGAGGCGAAGATGTAGCGGCCCTCCTTGGGCACACGCTCCATACCCTCCACGGTCCAAGTCACACCCATATCGCCGAGGGCTGCACGGATAAACTCAAAGGGAGCTTTCTCGCCGTGCTTGGCAAGAATCTCATTAATCTCCTCTTGGTGAACTATTTTGATGAGATAACGAATCAAAAAGCGGGGTAGCTTTTTTGCAAGTTTGGGGGCCTTACTGGCCAATACTTTCTCTATATCTATCTGCATAATTGACATAGTTTTCTTCTCCAACTTCTTTGGGGTGGTTGGGGCCGATGGGCCGTGTGGGCACCACCCTTCACTTCACAAAAATATATTTTTTTTGCTAATTATCCTCCTTTGGCTCCCAAAAACAGGCTCTCCACCCTCCAAATGTGCACAAAGAGTAGGCTGCGATGTCCTAAAAATCCTCGCCAAAGCGTTTGCGCAAAATGCCCTCATCGTCCTTGAGGCTCGCTCGCATCCAACTATACAGGAGCTTGCTCTGCTCCTCCTGCGAAAGCCTCCAGCTTATGTCGCTGCGATGGAGCCTCTCCACAAAACTCTGGATGAGGATTGCCGCACAAGCCGACACATTAAGGCTCTCCACAAAGCCATACATAGGTATCTTCACAAAGTGGTCGGCCACGGCCATAATCTCGGGCGAGATGCCCTGCTTCTCGGTGCCGAAGACAAGGCAGAAGGGGCCCGCCGTGACATCGAAATCGTCGGGCGTCATATCGTCCGTGTGGGGTGTGGCGGCCACAATGCGGTAGCCCGCCCCTTTGAGGTGGTCGACAGCCTCGGGGGTGGTCTTGTAGCGCAGAATGTCTACCCACTTATCCGTACCCCTTACGATGTGTGTATTGGCCTGGAAGCCACACAGAAACTCAATGGCGAGGAGTTGCTGCACACCAAAGGCCTCGCAGTGACGCACTAGAGCGCTGGCGTTCTGGGGATGAAAGGTATTCTCGGCGCAGACGGTCATATACTTGGTCCTCTCGCCCACCACTCGGCGCATTGTCTGATACCTCTCGGGGAGCATAAACTCCGCAAGGTACTCGATGCGCTCGTCGTACCAACTCTTCTCTCTATCTGTATTTGCCATCGTCATCGAGCATTTTCAGGTAACTCTCATAGCGGCTCTCGGAGATTACTCCATCGGCAACCGCTTCCAACACAGCACAATGGGGCTCGTGGGTGTGGGTACAGTTGTAGAACTTACACCCCTGGCTCACCCTCATAATCTCGGGGAAGTAGTGGTACAACTCCTCGGGCTTGATGTCCAGCAGACCGAAGCCCCTAATACCCGGAGTATCAATCAATCGACCACCGAAGGAGAGAGTATAGACCCTCGAGAAGGTGGTGGTGTGCCTACCCTGAAGGTGGGCCTCCGAAATGACACCCGTCTTGGCTGCAGCCGAGGGCTCAATGGCATTGACGAGTGTCGACTTGCCCACACCCGAGTTGCCCGACAGCAGCGTTGTCTTATCGCGGAGCAGCTCCACAACCTCCTCCAAGCCCTCGCCCGTCAGAGCCGAGCACTCGATAATTCGGTAGCCCGCCGAGTGGTAAATGTCCCTGAAGTGTTCGAGCAGTTCGGGGTGGTTGCGTGCCGTATCTATCTTATTGAGAATGATGACTGCAGGCACCTTGTAGGCCTCACAGGTCACCAGAAATCTATCCACAAACTCGGGGGCCGTAACGGGGGCCGCAATGGTCACCACCACAGCCGCGCAGTCGATATTGGCGGCGATGATGTGGCTCTCCTTGGAGAGGTTGGAGGCTCGGCGGATGATGTAGTTGCGGCGTGGTGCGATGGCCACAATGGCACCCTCGCCCGCCTCGGAAAACTCCACCTTCACCCTGTCGCCCACCACCACGGGGGAGGTGGAACGCACACCCTTCAGGCGCAGGCGGCCACGGGTGCGGCAGTCGTGAATCTGGCCCTCAATCTCGACCTTATACCAACTGCCCGTACTCTCGATAACAATTCCCTCTTTCTCCATACTCCTCTGTACTATATCTGAACCTGTTTGACCTCCACTGCGGGCTCCTCAGCGTTTGCCTCTTCCATACTCTCCACAACGCCCTCCTTGACCTGCTCCAGGTAGGGGAAGACCACATCCGCAACGGCCGTCACCACGGGCGCAATCTCCGACTCCTCGAGCACCTCGGGCTCCACCATATGGAGTGTATTGTTGCACCTGACGAAAAAGCCAAAGGCGAGCGAGAGAATCAACGAGGAGAGCACCAGCGACACCACCGCTCCGCAAAGGCGATTGATAACACCCAAGCCAATGGTGCTGAGCACCTTACTAAGGATATGGGTCAGCAGCCACATAGCAGCAATGGCCGCCACAAAAACCAGAATGTAGGCCACCAGAGGGCTCATCTCCACTCCAATCCAGGCACTCACACTCGCCCCAAGGCGGAATGCAAGCCACACGCCCACGATGACACCCACAACTCCACCGAGCTGTGAGATGACACCCTTACGAAAACCATTGATGGCACCCACCACCAGGACCAAACCCATAATAAGGTCGATAATGCTTATATCCATAATTCAAAATGCAAAATTCAAAATGCAAAATTAATGCACCCTCCGCTCCCTCACGGGTGTCGTTTTTAATACCCCGTGGATGATATGGTCGGCACACCAATAATGACATTGTGCTCCGAAAAATTTTCTCAAATGTAGTAATTTTTTTACCTTTGTGCAAATATGCGGCCCAAAGGGGACAACACAGCCCGAGGCACAATGGCAATACCACTATGAAAACAAGACTCTTAAGATATACATTATTTCTGCTCGCGGCACTCACTATGGCCTCGTCGCTCTCGGCACGCCAGACCTTCTCGCTGAACCGCGACTGGAAGTTTTTTACCTATTCGGAGAATAATTCCACCATAGTCAACCTGCCACACCAGTGGAACTCCGACGCTCTGGGTGGCAAACTCGACTACTATCGCAGCACGGGCAACTACCTGCGCTACATCGACTTCAAGCCCGAGTGGCGTGGCAAGCGCATATTTCTCCGCTTCGGGGGCGCCAATCTGATTGCCGATGTGCTGGTCAATGGTCGCCACGCAGGTCGCCACGAGGGCGGCAGCGGAGCCTTCATCTTTGAGATTTCGGACCTTCTGAACTTCAACGGCAGGGACCTTGTGTGGGTCATTGTGAGCAATGCCAACCAGACGACCGTTTTGCCCTCAGCCGGCAACGAGATATCCTACGGCGGCCTTTTCCGCGAGGTTTCCATCATCATTGAGGACGACACCCACATAGCCCTGGACCACTTCGCCTCCGAGGGCATCTACATCCACACCCGCAAGGTGACAAACGACATCGTGGAGGGCGAGGTGGAGGTGAGGGTCACCTCCAATGTGGCACAGTCGGCCACCCTCTCGCTCGTAATCAAGGCACCCGAGGACAAGGAGCAGACCTCCTCGCAGAGGATACGCACCCAGAATGGCACCATCAGCGCCTTCATACCCTTCCAAATCAAGAGCCCACAGCTCTGGAACGGAGTCGAGGCCCCCAACCTCTACGACTTCCAGGTAAGGCTCAACGATGGCGACCCGCTCACCGTGCAGACCGGCTTCCGTTACTACGAGGTGGGCAAGGAGGGTTTTATGCTCAACGGCCGCCCCTACCCCATCCGAGGTGTGGTTATGCACCGCGACAGGGCGCTCACAGGCACCGCCATCTCCGAGAGTGAGGTGCTCGAGGATATCAGGTTTGCGGTGGAGATGGGCGCAAATGCCATACGAGTGGTTGGCGGCAGTCACCACCCCGCCTTCTACCGCATCTGCGACAACATCGGCCTGATGGTCATCAACGACCTGCCACTGATGGGTGCCACCACCCTCAACGGCAAGGGATTTTTCAATACCGAGAGTTTCCGTGAGAATGGCAAACAGCAACTTCAGGAGATGATCTTCCAGCAGTACAACCACCCCTCGGTGGTCATCTGGAACCTCTTCTCCGAGCTCGAGGCCAGGGGCGACAGCCCTGTGGAGTATCTGCGCGAGCTCCACTCGCTCTGCAAGCGTCTTGACCCCAACCGTTTCACCTCGGGATGGAGCAACCAGGATGGCGAGATAAACTTCGTCACGGATCTTGTGGTCTGGAGCCACAACCTGGGCTGGATGGAGGGTAACCCCGAAGATATACAGGTGTGGCAGGAGCAGCTCCACACGGTGCCCGAATGGAGCTCTATGCACTCGGCTGTGAGCTACAAGTGTGGCGGCAACATCTTCCACCAGAGCGATGTGCTCCAGAAACCCTTGGCCACCAGCAGCTGGCACCCCGAGAGGTGGCAGACCCACTTCCACGAAACCTACCTCGAGGCTCTCTCGGACGACAACCACTTCTGGGGTCTGTTTGTCGACGGCCTGTTCGACTACGCCTCGGTGGATGCCCACCGCTCGGCGGGTGGTGTGTGCGATATGGGTGTTGTGAGCTTCAACCGCCAGGTGCGCAAAGATGCCTTCTACCTCTACAAGGCCAACTGGGGCAATGACGACTTCATCTACATTGCCGAGCGTCGCTGGACCTCGCGCATCAGCAAGACGCAGACCATCAAGGTCTACACCAATATGCCCGAGGTGGAGCTGACCGTCAATGGCGAATTCCTGGGCACCAAGGAGAGTGTGAATGGCATTGCCACCTGGGAGAATGTCGCCCTCAAGAGCGGCCCCAACTCCATCGAGGCCTCCTCGGGCGGCTTCACCGACCGCATCGCTATCGAAATTCTCCAGAAATACAACGATGAACTGTAATCAGCAAAAAACTCACGGGTATCATTTTCGATACCCGTGAGTTTTTTTGTCGAAAGTCGAAAGTCGAAAGTCTAACTGACCTAAGGCAGCAGTTAGTCTACAGACGACCGCCAACCGACCCAAGGCAAATGGGACTTTCGCCAACCTTACAAAATTCCTTTTTGAAACTACACTACAACTCCTTCTCGTTGAAGAGGCAGTCTATCACGGAGCAGTTGGACTCGAAGGGGAGTCGCTCCGAGAAGACCTGCCAATAGGGCTCCTCGTCTGCTCGGGGGCCGAGGAAGTTGTGGCCACGAAGGTCACAGTCCCCGGGGGTGGCGATGATATACTCCTCCGAGAAGCGCAACTCCTGCTTCACACCACCAATCTTGCGCACAGCCTCAACAAGGTCGCGATTCATATCATAGAGAAACTCATAGCGACGCTCGAAGAGTGGCTCCAGAAGGTGGGCGTAGTAGTCGTAGTAGGGCGAGGATTTATAGGCCGAGCGGATGGCCGTGATGTGCTGATGGGGCCAACGCTTGGAGTAGTCGAGCCTCATATCCTTGACGGCCTTCTTGTGGATGCTCGCACCCTTGACCACATTGGCCGAGAGCATCATACGCCCCGAGGCAGTGGCAATCTCACAACGGCTGCGGGCGGTCTGCTTCACAAAGTGTTCGCCCACATCGATGATGGCATCCTCCGAGAGGGCCTCACGCCACCACTCCCTTGAGCCCAGATAGGCCAGCGGTAAAATTTTCATACTCGCACCCCCCTCTTTTACTACTATTTATCGTTCTTGGTTGTGGGCTCCACCCAGCGACCGTCGGCCTTGATGAGCTCCACCAGACGGTCTATGGCCTCGGCCTGGGGCACATTGCGCTCCACCAGGGTCTTGCCACGGTAGAGCGAGATGTGGTCGGGCAGTCCGCCCACATAGCCGTAGTCGGCGTCGGCCATCTCGCCGGGGCCATTGACAATGCAACCCATAACGCCAATCTTGAGCCCCACAAGGTGCTCGGTGCGGCGTCTGATGGCCGCAAGGGTGCTCTCGATGTCGTAGAGCGTGCGGCCACACGAGGGGCAGGCGATATACTCGGTGCGTGAGATGCGTACACGGGCAGCCTGAAGTATGATGAGCGATATTTCGTCTATCTCACTCTGCGAGAAGTTGGGGTTCTCGATGCGGATGCCGTCGGCCAGCGAGTCGATAAACATCACGCCGAAGTCGGCCGCAGCCTCAATGGCAAAGAGTTCTTTATTGGCGGTGGTGTATCGTCTGTAGAGGATGACGGGCTTTTCGGGGGTGCGCCCCACAAGGCGGCTCCTCCACTCCTGCACGGGGTGGTGGCTCACAGCCTCAACAATCTCATACTCAGCCTCCCTGGACTGCACCTCGCTCCACAGAACGGGCACTCCACTCCACGGACGGGGCCTATACTCATAGGCACTAAAGGCGCTCTCGTCTACCTCCTCGAACTCCTCCTCGAGCCTTGCCTCGAAGTGCTCCACGAGCATCCTTGCGGCGGGAATCTCATTCTCGGGTGCCTCGGTGAGCGACACCCTGACCGTGTCGCCAATGCCGTCGGCCAGAAGAGCACCAATACCCACAGCCGACTTTATGCGACCCTCCAGCAGGTTGCCCGCCTCCGTAACGCCCAGGTGCACGGGGTAATCCATCCCCGCCTCACGCATAGCCTTCACCAGCAGTCGGTAGGCATAGACCATAACCCTCACATTGCTCGACTTGAGCGACACGACAACATTGTGGAAGTCGAGCTGCCTGCAACGCTCCAGAAACTCCATAGCCGAAGCCGCCATACCCTCGGGGGTGTCGCCCCAGAGGTCAAAAATCTTCTTGGCCAGAGAGCCGTGATTGACACCGATGCGCAGTGCCACACCACGCCTGCGGCAGAGCTCCACGAGCTCCTCGAAGCGACCGCCACGGTCGTTGTAGTTGCCGGGGTTGATGCGCACCTTGTCGGCCGTAGTGGCAGCCACAGCAGCCACAGCGGGCACAAAGTGGACATCGGCTACAAGGGCCACATCGGGGTAGTTGGCCCTCACAGCCTCGCCAATGGGACCGAGGTTGGCCGCCTCACGCTCATCGCGTGTGGTGAGCCTCACAATCCTACCCCCCTGGCGGGCAATAGCCTCAATCTGGGCGGCCGAAGCGGCCGTATCCATAGTGGGCGTATTGGTCATTGTCTGCACTTTGACGGGCTCCGAGCCGCCAATAAGGTGGCTGCCGATGCTGACCGTGCGGGTGGCACGGCGCGAAAAACGGGTGATAGAATTGCAATACTTGTTCATTTTTTACATAAATTTTAGGCAAAGATAACCCAAATTGCGTTATCTTTGCCTTATGCGAGCCGATATAGATATAAAATTTTTACCCGGAGTGGGCGAAAAGCGTGCTGCACTGCTGGCCTCGGAGCTTGGAATACGCTCCGTGGGCGACCTGTTGCACCACTACCCCTACCGCTATATCGACCGCACAAAAATCTATCGTATAGGCGAACTATCGGAGGATAATGCTTCAAGCTTTGTGCAACTGAGGGGTCGCATTGTCGGCAAGGCGTTCCTCGGCGAGGGGCGCAAGCAGCGACTCACGGCCACGCTGGCCGACTCCACAGGGCAGTTGGAGCTCGTGTGGTTCCAGCAGACCAAGTGGGTCGACAAGCAACTCGAGCTCGGCAGAGAGTACCTCGTGCTCGGCAAGCCCTCCTTCTTTGGCGGCAAGGCCAACATTGTGCACCCCGAAATCGAGACGGTCGAAAAGTTCCTCTCCCGAGGCAACCTCGGTATGCAGGGTGTCTATGGCACCACCGAGCGCCTCACCTCCGCAGGTCTTGCCTCCAAGGGCATCTACGCCCTGGTGTGCACCCTCTGGGAGCGCATCAAGGAGAACATAACCGAGACTCTGCCCGACTATCTGGTTGGCAGGTTGGACCTTCTCTCTCGCAGGGAGGCACTCCAGAACATCCACTTCCCCACCTCGCCACAGATGCTCCGCAGGGCCATCTACCGCCTGAAGTTCGAGGAGCTATTGGGTGTGCAGCTCGGCATCCTCAGCGTCAAGGCTGGGCGCACCTCGCTGCGCAACGGCTTCCTCTTCCCTCGAGTGGGCGAGCTCTTCCACGACTTCTACGAAAACCACCTCCCCTTCAAACTCACGGGGGCACAGAAGCGTGTGGTCAAGGAGATACGCTCGGACTGCACCTCGGGCCACCAGATGAATCGCCTGTTGCAGGGCGATGTGGGCAGCGGCAAGACGCTTGTGGCGCTTATGTCGATGCTCCTGGCCAGCGACAACGGCTTCCAATCCTGTATGATGGCACCCACCGAGATCCTTGCCCGTCAGCACTTTGCCTCCATCTCCAAGATGCTCTCCGGCACCTCCTGCCAGGGGCGTGTGGCAGTCCTCACCGGCTCCACCAAGACCCGCGAGAGGCGCGAGATTCTGGAGCGCACCGCCAGTGGCGAGATTCTCATCCTCATCGGCACCCACGCCCTCATTGAGGATAGGGTGAAATTCCAGAACCTCGGTCTTGTTGTCATCGACGAGCAGCACCGATTTGGTGTGGAGCAGAGGGCAAAACTCTGGACCAAGAACTCCCAGCCGCCCCACATCCTTGTGATGACCGCTACGCCCATTCCTCGCACCCTTGCGATGACACTCTACGGCGACCTGGATGTGTCGGTCATCGACGAGATGCCAGCAGGACGCAAACCCATAAAAACATACCACCTCAAGGAGGCTCTGCGCCTGAAGCTCAACGGTTTTCTCAAGAGCGAAATAGCCAAAGGGCGACAGGTGTATGTGGTCTATCCGCTCATCAAGGAGTCCGAGGCGATGGACTACCAGAACCTCTACGACGGCTTCGACAATATCATCAAGGCGTTCCCGCTGCCCGACTACCGAGTGGGGGTGCTGCACGGTAAGATGCCGCCCGACGAAAAGGCCGAGTCGATGAGGCTCTTCTCGGAGGGTGTGAATCATATCCTTGTGGCCACCAGCGTCATAGAGGTGGGTGTCGATGTGCCCAATGCCACCGTTATGGTCATCGAGAGTGCCGAGCGCTTTGGCCTCTCACAGCTCCACCAGCTGCGTGGTCGTGTGGGCCGAGGTGGCAACCAGAGTTTCTGTGTGCTGATGAGTGGCGACAAACTCTCGCGTGAGGCCGAGGCCCGCCTGGAGGCTATGGTCGAGACGACCGACGGTTTCAAACTCTCCGAGCTGGACCTTAAACTGCGAGGTGCGGGCGATGTGAACGGCACACGCCAGAGCGGCGAAGCGATAGATCTGCGCATAGCCTCACTCTCCTCCGACGGGCAGATTCTCGAGCAGGCAAGGCTCATCGCCTCCACTATACTCGAGGAGGACAACTCACTTTCGCAACCCAAAAACAGACTCCTTGCGGGGCTCAAAGAGCGCTATAAACCCAAGAACACAATAGATTATGGTATGATTTCCTAAAAAATCACTATATTTGCGCCTAATTGTGAAACGACAACTCAAAAAAAACCTCAAATAGAAAGATGGCAAACTACGAAGATTACGACAAAGAGTTAGAGAATCGATACAAAGATGTGGACTCTGACGAGCAGAATGGTGGCAACGAGTCGCACAAAACATTGGTGGGCTACCGCGTCATCATCATTGTGCTGATTGCAGTTCTGGGCGTGCTCACCTTCCAGCACTTCCGTGTCACCTCCGACATCAAGGAGAACTTCCGCATCGAGCGCGACACGCTCAACAGCCAGATCTCGGGCCTCATCGCCGAGATGGACCAGATCACCGCAACCAACGACTCGGTGAACAACGAGCTGAGGGCCAACATCCTGATCGAGCGCGACAAGGCCGACTCGCTTATGACCAAGCTCCGCAAAGAGCGTAGCATCAACCACAGCAAGATTCGCCAGTATGAGAAAGAGCTGGGCACCCTGCGCACCGTTATGCGCCACTATGTCCATCAGATAGACTCGCTCAACACGCTCAACAAGGAGCTGGCGGCACAGAACACCCGCTACCGCAAACAGGTGGCCGAGGAGACCAAGCGTGCCAACATCGCCGAGGAGAGGGCTGCCGAGATGACCAGCCAGATTCGTCGTGGTTCCATCGTGAAGGCTCGTGGCATCACCCTGCTCGCCTTCAATGCCGGCGGCTCGAGTGTCAAGAAGGCCTCCAGGGCTTCTCGCCTGCGCACCGACCTTGTGCTCTCGGCCAACGAGCTGACCACTCCCGGCGGCAGGAACATCTATGTACGCATCACCGGCCCCGATGGTATGGTACTCTCAGGTGGTCCCGACTGTATGATGGACTTCGAGGGCGACGCAATCAGCTACTCGGCAATGCGTGAGGTTGACTACCAGAACGAGGATCTGGATGTGAGCATCTACTTCAGCTCGACCGTGGAACTCGCTGCAGGTGAGTACCGTGTGGATGTCTATATGGACGGCTACCACATCGGCTCGGGCGAACTCGTACTCCGCTAACAGACCCACACACACCGCACTATGGCAGAGAATCGTAAGGTAATAAAAGGTTGGGTACTGTGGGCCATCGTTGTGGGCCTTGTGGTGGTGGATCAGATTGTGAAAATCTCGGTCAAGACCACTATGACCCTCGGCGAGAGCCACAATGTGCTGGGCGACTGGTTCCGCTGGTGCTTCATCGAGAATGAGGGCGCGGCGTGGGGTATGAGCCTTGGTGGCAACTACGGCAAACTCATCCTGAGCCTCTTCAGACTTGTGGCCATCGGCGCACTCAGCTGGTATATCTGCCACCTGAGGAAGAGAGAGACCCCCAAGGGTGTCATCATAGGCTTTGCGATGATTCTGGCAGGTGCCATCGGCAATATGGTCGACAGTGCATTCTATGGCCTCATCTTCTCGGAGTCGACCTTTACAAGCGTGGCACAACTGCTGCCCGAGGGCGGTGGTTATGCACCCTTCCTCTACGGCAAGGTGGTCGATATGCTCTACTTCCCGCTGTTCCACTGGCCCGAGTGGATGCCCCTCATTGGCGGCAACCTCTTCTTCTCGCCCGTGTTCAACTTCGCCGACAGCTACATCACCATCGCCATCTTCTACCTGATAATCTTCCAGTGGAAGTATTTCAAGTAGAGAGGGCCTACACAAGAAGGACTCTATTTACTCCCCCCCGTGGGGAGAAACGAAATAAGGAGCGAGCCGAATGTTGGTGCGCTCCTTAATTTTTTGTATCTTGCCGAAAATTCCAAAGACTCAAAAGGACTGATGAAAAGAGTAACTAATTGCATAATGGCCACCCTTGCCACTCTGCTGCTTGGCGCTTGTGGCGGCCATCGGTACGATGTCGTAATCGTGGGAGGTGGAGTGAGCGGCACCACCGCCGGTGTGCGTTCGGCCCGCCTTGGTGCCACAACTCTCATTGTGGAGCAGGGCCCCTGGCTGGGCGGTATGCTCACCTCGGCAGGTGTGAGTGCCACCGACGGCAACTACCGTCTGCGTGGCGGCATGTGGGGCGAGTTTCGCGACTCGCTGGAGGCACACTACGGCAGTGCCGAGGCCCTCAAGACGGGCTGGGTGAGCAACATACTCTTCGAGCCGAGCGTCGGCGCGCGCATCTTCCGCAACATAGCCCAGAGGGAAGAGCACCTCACCGTCAAGTTCAACACCCGCCCAACGGCCATTGAGCGCACCTCGAAGGGGTGGAAATTGACATTGCAGGAAGAGGAGGGCACCCAAATCGTCCGCTGCAAGGTCCTTGTGGATGGCACCGAGCTGGGCGATGTGGCCACACAACTTGGCGTGCCCTACGACAAGGGTATGGAGAGCCGCCACACCACAGGCGAGGATATAGCCCCCGAGGAGGCCAACGGCATCATTCAGGACCTCACGATGGTGCTGATACTGAAAGACTATGGCCACGATATGACCATCCATCGCCCCGAGGGCTACGACCCCGAGATGTTCGCTTGCGCCTGCGACAACCCACAGTGTCAGACCCCCAAGGAGGCCAACCGCCTATGGTCGCAGCAGATGATGATGTCCTACGGCAGGCTCCCCGGCGGCAAGATAATGATAAACTGGCCCATTGAGGGCAATGACTACTATGTCGATATGGTCGAGATGACCCCCGAGGAGCGACTGCAGGCCACCGAGAAGGCCAAGCAACACTCGCTCTCGTTCCTCTACTTCATTCAGCACGAGTTGGGGCTCAACACCCTCTCGCTTGCCGACGACGAGTTCCCCACCGAGGACCTGCTGCCACTTATGCCCTACCACCGCGAGTCGCGCCGCATAAAAGGCCTCGTGCGCTTCACGCTCAACCACATCGTCGCCCCCTACCGCTACACCCTCTACCGCACCGCCATAGGCGTTGGCGACTACCCCGTGGATCAACACCACACACGCTACTCGGGCTGGGAGTCACTCCCCAACCTCTACTTCCACTCCGTGCCCTCCTACGGAGTGCCTATGGGCACCCTGCTGCCAGAGAGCGTTGACGGGCTCATTGTTGCCGAGAAGTCCATCTCGGTGAGCAACATAGTCAATGGTTCCACCCGCCTACAGCCCGTCGTGATGCAGGTGGGCGAGGCTGCGGGAATCATCGCCGCCCTTGCCGCACAAGAGGACATTGAGCCTTGCGAGGTCGGTGTGAGAGAGGTGCAACGACAAGTACTGGCCGGCGGTGGCTACCTGCTGCCCTTCCTCGACCTGCCCACCACACACCCCCACTTTGGCGCTCTGCAGCGTGTGGGCGTCACGGGCATAATGGAGGGTGTCGGTATGACGGTGGGATGGGAGAACCAGACCTGGTTCCGTGCCGAGGAGCCCATCACGCTGGAGGAGCTCTCGCGCGGACTCAACCGCTTCGACGGGCGCATACCTCACCTTGCCCAGGAGAGCAATGTCACCGTGGGCGACATCGTCGACTACGGCCACATCACGGCCGAGAGGTGGGCCGAATGGGGCCTTGAGAACTTCGACCCCAAGCGTGAGGCCACCCGACTGGAGTGTGCCGTGGCCATCGACAATATTCTGGACCCCTTTAGTAGGGAGGTGACCATCGGGGGAGAGTTCCGCCCGTAGTGGGAGCGGAGCGATTTTTAGCCACCAAAAGCAGATAATTCGGATAAATTTTGGAGCGAAGGCTTTGAATTACAAAATTTCTCCTTATATTTGCACGCTCAAACGCCGAAAAGGGCGCTTGAGCGATCGAGGAGAGATGCCGGAGTGGTCGATCGGGGCGGTCTCGAAAACCGTTATACCTTCGGGTATCCAGGGTTCGAATCCCTGTCTCTCCGCAAAATGGCAAAGAAGCCCACAACCTCTGCTTTAAGGCAGAGGTTTTTTTATGCAGATAGGTGGCTGGGAGTTTACTCACAAGCCACCTATCTTTGCATAAAAAGGCAACTTTCCGAAGGAAAAATTGTGGGCTTCTTTGGTAGTTTGCAAGGGCCCCCGCGGCGAGCGGGCAGGGATCACAATCGCAGCGCAGTAATCCCAAACAACCTCATCTGAGGCCCTTGCAAACCCATTTTGCGAAGAAAAAGAATTCCTACCCACCCCCTAAATCCCCCGCCCCTGGCAGGGGACTTGGTCGTTGGCAGTTACCGCTGCCAACGATAAAATTGTACCCACAAAAAAAGGAGTGCTCTCGGCACTCCTTCGTATTATCATTATGCGGGGCGGGGCAATCTATTTGCCGAACTCGCCGCAGATCGACTTCTTGAGCATCTTGGCACGGCGGGCGGGGGTCTGCTCGTGGGCCAGAACATACATCATCTTCGTGACGGCCGCCTCGGTGGTCATATCCCTACCGCTGATGACGCCAATCTTCTGCAGCGCAACGCCCGTCTCGTAGATGTCCATATTGACCTCACCATTGCTACACTGGGTGACATTCACCACGCTGATACCCTTGGCGATAGCCTCCCTCAGGGCGCCAATGAACCACTCCTTGGTGGGGGCGTTACCTGCGCCGTAGGTCTCCAGCACCACACCCTTAATGCCGCTCGAGAGCATAGCCCTGAAGACGCTCTCGGTGAGGCCGGGGAAGATCTTCACGATGGCCACATCACGCTCCAGTGCCGTATCTATCGAGAACTCGGCACCCGCCTTGGGGCGCTCAATGAAGGTCTGGTTATACTGGATGCTCACGCCCACCTCGGCAAGTGGTGGGTAGTTGTTCGACGCAAAGGCGCTGAGCTCCTCGGCACTCTGCTTGGTGGTGCGGTTGCCACGGAAGAGGCGGTTCTGGAAGTAGAGGCTCACGCCCGGCACCTCGGCCCTACCCTTGGAGTCCTTGGCGGCGGCGATCTCAATGGCAGTGATGAGGTTCTCTCGGCCGTCGGTGCGCAGCACACCGATGGGAATCTGGCTACCGGTGAAGACCACGGGCTTCGAGAGGTTGTGGAGCATAAAGCTCAGTGCGCTGGCGCTATAGGACATCGTGTCTGTGCCGTGGAGCACCACAAAACCGTCGAAACGCTCGTAGTTGTCCCTGATGTTCTCGGCAAGGCGCACCCACAGTTCCGACGAAGCATTCGAGGAGTCGATGGGCTCAAAGGGCAACACCTCTATATCGGCGTCGAGCCTACGCAACGAGGGGAACTCCTCGTAGATGTGCGTGAAGTCAAAGGGTACAAGAGCCCCAGTGGTGGGGTCGGTGTGCATACCGATTGTGCCACCGGTGTAGATGAGTAGTACGGAACTTTTCATAATATCTTGTGCGTTTCAGGTTGTTACTTAGCCATTTAGACCGAATATCTGACGAGCATTGCGGCTTGTCACCTCGGCCACCTCCTCGGGGCTGCACCCCTTAAGGCGTGCAATCTGCTCACAAATATACACTAAATTTTTGGGTTCGTTGCGTTTTCCCCTAAAAGGTACGGGCGAAAGATAGGGCGAGTCGGTCTCCAGCACCATAGCCTCGAGCGGAATCCGTGGCACACTCTCCAACAGTGGGCTCTTCTTGTAGGTCACCACACCGCCAATGCCAATCTTGAAGCCTCCCAGGCGCTCTATGCGCTCCCACACCTCCACGCTCTCGCCGAAGGCGTGAAGAATACCTCTTGCGCGCCCTTTATACTCCTCGAGGATGGTGAGCATACGCTCCCAGGCGCTGCGGGTGTGGATTACAAGCGGAAGGTCATACTCCACCGAGAGCTCCACCTGTCGGCGGAAGGCCTCCTCCTGCTCGGCCACAAAGTCACTACTCCAATAGAAGTCCAGACCCACCTCGCCCACGCCGTAGAAGCGCTCCACGGGGCGCTCGGGTGTGCCTACCACGCCCCCCTCCGAGGGCCTATTGCACGCCGCAAGTAGCCTTTCGACCTCCTCGAGTTCCTCTCTCCACCGTGGATTGTCGTTTACCGAGGTGGGATGAAGACCTATGAGCGAGAAGCAATCCTCACGCTCCCTCGTAAGGGCAAACTGCGCCTGGTTTGTTTCGTGGTCTATGGCGGGGAAGATGAAGGCTTCGACGCCCGCCTCACGCGCTCGCTCGAAGGCCTCGTTGCGGTCCTCGTCGAACTCTGGGCCATAAATATGGGTATGTGTATCTATAAGTTTCATTATCTGACCGTTATACTAATCGTTCGCACTTTCTGCCGGGCAAAATCCTTACGGCATCACACAGCTCCAAGGCCGTCAGCAGGGCCACGACCTTTGCGGGTGGAAAGCCTGTGCGGCCCACCAGAGCCTCATACTCCACAACCTCACCCATAGTCATCGCCTCCAGGAGCCTCTGCTCGTCGGGCTGAAGGTTTAGGTTCTCGGTGGGGTGAGAGGTGGGGGCAAAGGTTTCGCCCTCACTCTCGACCACATCCCAGCCAAGCTCATAGAGTATGTCGCCACCCGAGCAGACCATTGCGGCCTTATTGTGTTTGATGAGCAGGTTGGAGCCATAGGAGCTCTTGTCGAAGGCCCTACCGGGCACTGCCATCAGCGTGCGACCATAGCCCAGAGCATACTCGGCCGTGATGAGCGAGCCACCCTCGTAGGGCGACTCAACGACCACCGTGCCACTCGACAGAGCGGCAATTATGCGGTTGCGCGAGGGGAAGAAACGGCCCGTATTTTTGTGCTGCGAGGATATCTCAGTGACGATGGTGCCGCCGTCGGCAAGGATGCGGTCCGCCAGGTTGCGGTTACCTGCAGGGGTCACCTCGGGCAGAGCATTGGCAACGACCGCCACCGTCTTGGCACCCACCTCGAGGGCCGCCTTGTGGGCGTTCTCGTCGTTACCAAAGGCCAGACCGCTCACTATCGCCACATCCCCCTTGAGCGAGTGGAGCTGCTCCACCAGACGACGCCCCACCGCCTGACCATAGGAGGTGATGGTGCGTGTGCCTACAAAGGCCACCGCAGGGGCTACAAGCGGCTCCAGGGAGCCCTGGGCAAAGAGTATGTGGGGACGGTCGGCACACTCACGAAGCAGCGGCGGATAGACACTGTCGGTGGCGGCGATGGCGAAGATGTGGTGACGCTCACAGTAGTCCATCTCTCGCTCGGCCGCACGCAAGCCCGACTGCGAGCGCAGGTCGCCTATGAGCTTGTCGCTCTGGATGCCGGCGAGCCCTTTGAGGTCGCTCTCCGTGGCACGGAAGACCTTCTCGGCACTCCCGAAGGTGTCAATGAGGTGTGCAGCACCCTTCTGGCCCAGGCCGGGGGTGAAAAGGAGCGTAAGGTCGTGAATGGTCATCGTCTGCGAATTTATAAAAACTCAGTTTCTGAGAGGTAAATTTACGAAAAAAATTTGTAGTTTGAGATAAATTAATTACTTTTGTGCTCCGAAAGCAACCGCCCTAAGGGCCGTGACAAGGAATACGAGCAGGACTGTAAGCAGAAATGTGAGGGATAAGTTGCTGAGGAATAAATAATTGGTGCGATGGCCGAGTGGCTAGGCAAAGGTCTGCAAAACCTTCTACAGCGGTTCGATTCCGCTTCGCACCTCAAAAAATAGGCTCGCAACCGCGAGCCTTATTTTTTGAGGCGCGGGTTATCTCGCACCCTCGGGGGGACCCACCCCCTAAATCCCCCTCCTGGG